>CBINDH010000068.1:0-10584 GCA_966249365.1 uncultured Xylanimonas sp.
ACGTCGACCGCGATGAAGCGCGGCAGCAGCGGCGGCACCTTGACGCGCGCGAAGTGCTCCTTGCCCGTGACGGGGTTGCGCACCAGCACCGCGAGGTTGAGCGAGAGCCCCGAGATGTACGGGAACGGGTGGGCCGGGTCGACCGCGAGCGGCGTGAGCACCGGGAAGATCTGCTTGCGGAAGAACTTGTGCAGGCGGTCCTGCTCGCGCGTCTCCAGGTCGTCCCAGTGGACGATCGTGATGCCCTCGGCCTTGAGCGCCGGCTGCACCTCGTTCGCGAACACCGCCGCGTGCCGGTTCATGAGCTTGTGCGCGGCCTTGCCGATGCCGGCCAGCACCTCGAGCGGCGACTGCCCCGACGCCGCCGTGACGGCGATGCCGATCGCGATGCGCCGCTTGAGGCCGGCGACGCGGACCATGAAGAACTCGTCGAGGTTCGAGGCGAAGATCGCCAGGAACCGCAGGCGTTCGAGGAGGGGGAGGTCGGGGTCCTCGGCGAGCTCGAGCACGCGCTCGTTGAACGCGAGCCAGCTCAGCTCGCGGTCGGCGAACCGGTCCTCGGGCAGCGGGGCTAGGTCGAGCGCCGCGGGGACGTGGTCGGAGTCCTCGGCGATGTGCTCGGCGATGTGCGCCGCCAGCTCGGGGTCGATGGCGCGGGCGAACCGGCCGTGCTCGTCACGGACGCGGGTCTCCGAGGTCTCCATGGCCATGGCCTAGATGATTGCACCGTTGTCCGCGGCGTACTGGACGTCGATCGCGGCCTGCACGAAGCCCGCGCGCGCATAGGTGGCCAGCGCCGCGGCGTTGTCGCCGTCGACGTAGAGGGTGGCTCGGTCCGCCCGTGAGGCCAGGTGGGCGAGCCCGACGTCGGTCAGCAGCCGGCCCAGGCCGCGGCCCTGGTGGGCGGGGTCGACGCCGACCGCGTAGATCTCGCCGTCGGTACCCTCCACCTTCGTCCACAGCGAGGCGGCGAGGGTCCCGTCGGGCGCCTCGAGCAGGAAGAACCCGGCCGGGTCGAACCACGGCTCGGCCATCCGGTCGTGCAGGTCGGCGACCGTCAGGCGGCCCTGCTCGGGGTGGGACGCGAAGGCGCGTGCGTTGAGCGCGACCCAGGCGTCGTCGTCCCGCCCGGGCACGAAGGTGCGCACGCGATAGCCGGGAGGCGGCTCGGCCGGCGTGGGCGCCGGGTCGAGCGGCTTGGTCCAGAAGAGCAGCTCGCGCACGACGGCGTAGCCAGCCGACGCCGCGAACGCCTGCGCGGGCGGCAGGTTGCCGTGCGCCCACACCCGCAGCCGCTTGCCGCGCCACCCGGCCGGACCGCCGAACTGGGGGAGCGTCGCGTCGCGCTCCGCGGTGCGCAGCAGCATGCGCCCGACGCCCTTGCGCCGGTGGTCCGGGTGCACGACGAGCTCCGCGCTCGCGTCGTCGCCACCCCGGTCGACCTGGACGTACCCGATGACCTGCCCGGCCTTCGAGCGGGCGACCGCGTGGGTCAGCCAGCCCTCGTCCGCGCCGAGCCGGAGCAGCGGCTGCTCGGAGAGGGGGGCGACGCCGTCGGCCTGCTCGGCGTCGGCGGCGAGCGCCCGCACGGCATCGGCGTCGGCGGCCGTCAACGGGCCGATCTGGAGCGGTGGGGCCATGCGCACCGACCCATCATCGCCTGTCGCGGCGCGGGCGCACGTGTGGGGGCCGGCCCCCGCCGACCCCCACACGTGCGTCACCGTGCTACTTCGAGGTCACCTCGAACCGCACCGGGACCGAGGCGTCGACCGAGCCACCCGTGACGGTGACGGTCGCCTCGTAGACGCCGACCGGCAGGCCGGTCGTCGGAGCCACCCGGAAGTCGGCCTTGCCGCCCGCGGGGAGCGGTGCGAGCGTCTCGGTCGACAGGGTGAACGCGTCGGCGGCGGGACCGCTCAGCGACACCGTGAGCGGCATCGTGGCCGTGTCGCGCGAGCTGACGACGGTCAGCTTCGTGCCGGGGACGGCCGGGTAGCCCTCGTGCCGTGAGCCGAGGTCGGCCGCCTCCTGCGTGATGGTCACGCCGGAGTCGTGCTCGAAGATCCGCGGCAGGAAGTCGGACAGGCCCTGCCACCAGATGTCGAACCCGTGCGGGCCGGGGACGACCTTCTTGACCGTCGGCACGCCGTAGGTGGCCATGTTGGCCTCCATCCCGTTGATGGCACCGACGGCGCCGGCGTCGACGTCACCCGCGAACAGGTGGACGAGCTTGGCCGTCTCCGCCACGACGGGACCGGTCGTGTCGTTGAGCGCCCCCGAGCCGAACGGCGGCGAGAAGATGCCGAAGTACGCGAACCGGCCCGGCTGGTTCACCAGCACGTTGTGCGTGCCGCGACCGCCCCACGACAGCCCGGCGAGGGCCTGCTGCGACGGGTCGGTCGAGACGTTGAACTGCTCCGCGACCAGGGGGATGACCGTGGTGGACAGGTCGGCCCAGAAGTCGTTCGCGCCGGCGTAGCCCGGCATGACGACGACCATCGGCTCGATCTCACCGCGGGCGTACAGGTTCTCGAGGATCTGCTGCGCGCGGCCCACCTCGGTCCAGCTCGCGTAGTTCTGGGCGAAGCCGTGGTACAGGTACAGGACCGGGTACTTCTCGGCCCGGTTCGGGTCGAAGCCCGGCGGCGTCCAGACCTTGAGCTTCATGGCCGGGTTGCCGGGGTAGCCGCTCGCGTACTCCACGACCGTGATGTCGCCCTGCTGGTCCGGCGGGACGTCGGCCAGCAGCGGGGTGCGCACCCCGCCGGGGACGTAGAGCTGGCTCTCGAGGTGCTCGGTGTTGACCGTGTCGTCGGGGTTGTGCTGCCCGGCCCCGTCGACCTCGTAGCGCCAGTAGTAGTAGCCGTCGATCGGGCCGATCGTCGTCCGCCACCGGTCCCCGACCTTGGTCAGCGGGATGCGGAACCACTGGCCGTTCGGGGCCCAGTCGCCCCACAGCACGACGTCCTTCGCGTCGGCCCACTGCGTGCCGGTCTCGAAGGTGACCATGCCGTCGGCGTCGATGTGCGGGGTCGCGAACTCGCCCGTGGCGGGCGGGACGTAGGGCTGCGTGAGGGCGCGGTGCCCGTCGCTCATGCCCCGCTTCGCCTTGGCGCCCGGGACGAACACGTGCGACGCGAAGTCGCGCAGGTTCTCGCGCCACGTGTCCCAGACGCCGCCCGTCTCGGGGTGCACGCCGTCGAACTGGACGTCGACGCCGGCCGCGTCGAGCCTGGTCATGGCGTCGAGGGTCGCGTTGTAGGCGGGGTCGAGGGTGTTGCCGACGTAGAAGCGGATCACGTCGGTGGACTTGTTGACCGCCTTGGCGACCGGCCGGGTGATGCTGACGTCGTCGGCCAGCGCGCCCGACATCACGCCGACGGCGCTGAAGAGGCCGGGGTCGCTGAGCGTCAGGGCGAGGGCCTGCTCGCCGCCGCGCCCGACGCCGGCGACGGCGCGCTCCGCGCCGGTCGTGGCGACGTTGAAGCCGCCCTCCACGGCGGGGAGGATGCCGTCGAGCAGCTCGGTGCGGTAGTCCGCGTCCCCGGGGTCGGCCATCACGACGACCATCGAGGCGAGGTCGCCGTCCACGGCGAGGTTGTCGAGGATCTGCTGCGCGCGGCCGAGCTCCTGCCACTCGCGGTACGTCTGGTCCTCGCCCGAGAGCAGGTACAGCACGGGGTAGGGCCGCGCGCGGTCGGGGTCGTACGACGGGGGCGTCCAGACCGAGACCGCCCGCTCGTCGCCCGCGACCGCGGACGTGTAGGAGAGGTCGGAGACGTCGCCGCCGCCCGAGGCGACGTCGTCCATCCACGCGACCTCGGGGCCGGGGACGAACAGCGTGTTCCACTCGGGGTGGGACGTCACCTGGACCGGGTCGTCGGGGTGGCGGAAGGCCTGCTTGGTGCGGTCGGGCATGGTCGCCACGTACTGGTAGTAGTACAGGCCGGGCTCGAGGGGGCCGATGTTGGCCACGCAGTTCGCGCCGTTGCCGTCCATACCGGTGGCCGCCCACGTCCTGGACGGCCCGATGTTGCCCTCCAGCTCCGCGCCGGCGCCCGTGGAGTTCCCGCAGGCCTGGGACGGCACCGAGGTTCTGGGGACGGTGAAGTAGTGGTAGATGCCGCTCTGGGACTGCCAAGGGTCTGATGCCGCGGCCGCGGGCGCTGCGGTCACCACGGGGACGACCACGGCGAGCCCGGCCGCCGCAGCGGCGACGCGTCGGGCGCGTGGACTGCGCGATTGACTGGCTTTCATCGTTGAACAGCCTCCTTGTGGGTGACCCTGTGCGGGGTGCACAGGGGGTCATCGGGACCCCACGGGACGTGGGCGGAGGAGGGCCGTCGCGCCACGGTGCGCGCCGACCCCGTGTCCTGGATTCGGACGTTATAACGATCCAATCTGCGCGTCTATATGCGCGGGCCGCGATTTTTGCGCAAACGCACGAGGGCCCCGGGAAGGTGGATCGCTCCACCCGCCCGGGGGCCCTCGTGCGCCCGCGGTTCTCAGTCCTCCGCGGACCTGCCCGTGCTCAGCCCCGCCGAGATCAGGTCCATCACCGACGAGTCGGCGAGCGTCGTCGCGTCCCCCACCTGCCGGTTCTCGGCGACGTCGCGCAGCAGGCGCCGCATGATCTTCCCGGACCGGGTCTTGGGCAGCTCGGGCACCACGAGGATGCGCTTCGGCTTGGCGATCGGGCCGATCTCCTTGGCGACGTGGTTGCGCAGCTCCTGCTGCACCGCCTCGGCGCCCTCGGGCGTCGCGGCCCGGTCGGCGTGCTCGCCGCGCAGGATGACGAACGCGACGACGGCCTGCCCGGTCATGTCGTCCGCGGCGCCGACGACGGCCGCCTCGGCGACGATGTCGTGGGACACCAGCGCCGACTCGATCTCCGTCGTCGACAGGCGGTGGCCCGAGACGTTCATGACGTCGTCGACGCGGCCGAGCAGCCAGATGTCGCCGTCCTCGTCCTTCTTCGCGCCGTCGCCCGCGAAGTACAGGCCCGCCCAGCGCGACCAGTACGTGTCCTCGTAGCGCTGGCGGTCGCCCCAGATGCCGCGCAGCATCGACGGCCACGGCTCGGTGAGCACCAGGTAGCCGCCACCGCCGTCGGGCACCGGGCGCGCCTCGTCGTCGACGACCTCGGCCGCGATGCCCGGCAGCGGGACCTGGGCCGAGCCCGGCTTGGTGGCGGTGACGCCGGGGAGCGGGCTGATCATGATCGCGCCCGTCTCCGTCTGCCACCACGTGTCGACGATCGGGGCGGTGTCGCCGCCGATCACCCGGCGGTACCACATCCACGCCTCGGGGTTGATGGGCTCGCCCACCGATCCCAGCAGGCGCAGGCTGGACAGGTCGAAGCCGGACGGGATGTCGTCGCCCCACTTCATGCACGTGCGGATCGCCGTCGGCGCCGTGTAGAGGATCGAGACGCCGTACTTCTCGACGAGCTCCCACCAGCGGCCACGGTGCGGGGTGTCGGGCGTGCCCTCGTAGATGAGCTGCGTCGCGCCGTTCGTCAGCGGGCCGTAGACGACGTACGAGTGGCCCGTGACCCAGCCGATGTCGGCGGTGCACCAGTAGACGTCGTCGTCCTTGAGGTCGAACACGGACTTGTGCGTGTACGCGCACTGGGTCAGGTAGCCGCCGGTCGTGTGCAGGATGCCCTTGGGCTTCCCCGTGGTGCCCGACGTGTAGAGGATGAACAGCGGGTGCTCGGCCTCGACCCACGTGGGCTCGTGGACCGCCTCGGCGGCCTCGAGCGCCTCGTGCCACCAGACGTCGCGGCCCTCGGTCCAGGCCGTGTCCTGGCCGGTGCGGCGCACCACGAGCACGTTGCGCACCGTCTCGGTGCCCTCGCCGGCGAGCGCCTCGTCGACCGCGGGCTTGAGGGCGCTCGCGGCGCCGCGGCGGTAGCCGCCGTCGGCCGTGATGACGAGCGAGGCCTGGGCGTCGGCGATGCGGCTGCGCAGCGCGTCGGCGGAGAACCCGCCGAAGACGACCGAGTGGGGGGCGCCGATCCGGGCGCAGGCGAGCATCGCGACGACGGACTCGACGAGCATGGGCAGGTAGATGACGACGCGGTCGCCCTTGCGGACGCCGAGCGCCTCGAGCGCGTTGGCGGCGCGCGCGACGTCACGCTGCAGGTCGGCGTACGTGACCGTGCGCGTGTCGCCCGGCTCGCCCTCGAAGTGGATGGCGACGCGGTCTCCTCGGCCGGCCTCGACGTGCCGGTCGACCGCGTTGTAGGCCGCGTTGAGGGTGCCGTCGGCGAACCAGCGCGCGACGGGTGCGTCGGACCAGTCGAGCGTCTGCGTGAACGGGGTGTGCCAGGAGACGAGCTCGCGAGCCTGGCGTGCCCAGAACTCCAGGCGGTCGGCCTTGGCCTCGTCGTAGAGCGACGCCTGCGCGTTGGCCTGCGCGGCGAACGACGGGGCCGGCGGGAAGGACCGCGTCTCGTGCAGCAGGTTCTCGAGGCTCGCGGTCTCGGGGTTCGTGGTCAACGGAGAAACCTCCAGCGTCGTTGCGTGGCGGCGCCGCCCCACTGCGAGGCCGCGGTCGTGAGTGTAGACCCCGGAAGTGACCGTGCTCACAGGCCGAGATCACACTCTTGCGTCAGAAACCTTCGCCGGTGTCGCGCCTCATAGGCTTGCGGTCCATGAGCCTGCTTCTCGAGCCGTTCGCGCTGCGCGAGCTGACCGTCCCCAACCGCGCCTGGCTGGCCCCGATGTGCCAGTACTCCGCGGCGGACGGCGTCGTCGGCGACTGGCACCTGGTCCACCTCGGCGCGCGGGCCGCCGGCGGGTTCGGGCTGCTCGTCGCGGAGGCGACCGCCGTCGTGCCGGAGGGGCGCATCACGCCCCAGGACGCCGGGCTGTGGGACGACACGCACGTCGCGGCCTGGCGGCGCGTGACCGACTTCGCGCACACGCAGGGCGCCGCGATCGGCGTGCAGCTCGCGCACGCGGGGCGCAAGGCGTCGGTCTACCGCCCGTGGGAGCCGGTGCAGGGCTCGGTGCCCGCGCAGGAGGGCGGGTGGACCACGTTCGGCCCGACCGAGCTGGCTTTCCCCGGCTACGCGGCACCCGCCGCGATGACGGGCGCGCAGGTGGCGGACGTGCCGGCGCAGTTTGCCGCCGCCGCGCGCCGCGCGCACGCCGCCGGGTTCGACGTCGTCGAGATCCACGCCGCGCACGGCTACCTGCTGCACCAGTTCCTCTCGCCGCTGACCAACCAGCGGACCGACGCCTACGGCGGCACCCCGGAGAACCGGGCGCGGCTGCTCGTCGAGACCGTGGAGGCCGTGCGTGCGCTCTGGCCCGACGGCAAGCCGGTCATGCTGCGCGTGTCCGCGACCGACTGGACCGAGGGCGGGCTCGAGGTCGACGACGTCGCCGCCGTCGTCAAGGGGCTCGACGTCGACCTCGTGGACGTCTCGACCGGGGGGCTCGTCCCGGCCGACGTGCCGGCCGGCCCGGGTTACCAGGTGCCGCACTCGCGCCGGCTGCGCGAGGCGTCCGGGCTGCCGACGGCCGCCGTCGGGCTCATCACCTCGGCCGAGCAGGCGGAGACGGTCCTGCGCGACGGCGCGGCGGACGCGGTGCTGATCGGGCGGGAGGCGCTGCGCGACCCGCACTGGGTGGCGCGGGCGGCCGCCGAGCTCGGTGCCGACTCGCCGGTCCCGCCGCAGTACGAGCGGGCGCCCTGGCGACGGGCCTGAACACGCGATTGCGGCACCCGGGAGTCTTGTCGACCGGGTGCCGCGCTCGTCGGTGGGCACGGGTAGCAGGCGCCTTTGTCCTGCTCCGTCACGGGACCTGGCCCGCCGGAGTGTCCTGAGAAGCGGACTACCTTGGCGTGGGTTCCGTGCCCTGCCGATATCTTGCTGTGACTCCATGGAACCTCCGCGCGGAGGGTTGTGCAAGGGCTCGGCGGGCGTGGCGCCCTGTGATCCTTCAGACGCTCGTCAGCGGCGGCGCAGCGTCCGCCAGACGCACACGGCGACGACGGCGGCGGCGATCGTGCCGAGCACCGCGAGCACCGGGGGAGAGGGTCGCAGCGCCGAGCGCAGCGCCACGGGACGCGTGAACGTGAGCGTCCCCCAGCCCCGCTCGGCGGCCAGCCGGCGCATCGTGCGGTCCGGGTTGACGGCGAACCCGTGCCCGACGGCGTCGAGCATGGGCGCGTCGGTGATCGAGTCGGTGTACGCGTAGCAGCGCTCGAGGTCGTAGCCGTTGGCCTCGGCGAGCTCGCGGATCGCGACGGCCTTGTTCTCGCCGTAGGCGTAGAACTCCATCTCGCCGGTGTACCTGCCGTCCTCGACGAGCATGCGGGTCGCGATGGTGTGGTCGGCGCCCAGGACGGCGGCGATCGGCTCGACGAGCTCGGCACCCGAGGCGGAGACGACGACGACGTCGTGGCCGAGCTCGTGGTGCTCGGCGATGAGGTCGACCGCCTCGGCGTAGACGTAGGGGTCGATGACCTCGTGCACGGTCTCGGCGACGATCTCGCGCACCTTCTCGACGTCCCAGCCGGTGGCGAGGTCGGAGAGGTGCTTGCGCATGCGCTCGGTCTGGTCGGCGTCCGCGGACCCGACTACGAACAGGAAGTGCGCGTAGGCGGACCGGAGCACGTCGCCCCGGGTGACCAGGCCGCCCTCGTAGAACGGCCGCGACAGGGCGGCCGACGCGCTCGTGGCGATGATCGTCTTGTCGAGGTCGAAGAAGGCGGCGACACGGGTCACACGACGAGCGTAGCGGCGCGGCCGGATCCGGCTATGCAAAACTCTTGTGCACAAGTTCTATGCAGAGATATTGTGCACGCATGGAGATCCGTCACATCGAGCTCACGGCCGAGTCGGTCAAGGTGCTCGCCCACCCCCTGCGCTCGCGGCTGCTGTCCGCGCTGCGCATGGGCGGGCCGGCCACCGCGACGGCGCTCGCCACCACGCTGCACACCAACTCCGGCGCCACGAGCTACCACCTGCGGCGGCTGGAAGCCGTCGGCCTCGTCGTCGACACCGGTAAGGGCAAGGGCAAGGAGCGGCTGTGGGCCGCGAGCACCGAGAGCCACGGCTGGCACCGCAGCGCGTTCGCCGACGACGAGGACGCCCGCACCGCGATGGGCTGGCTCGAGCGCGACTACGCGCGCACCTACGACCAGCGGTTCAACGCCTGGCTCGACGTCGCCGAGAGCTGGCCGGCCGCCTGGCAGGACGTGCTGAGCCTCTCGGACACCTGGGTGGAGGTCACGCCCGAGCAGCTCGCGGAGCTCAACGAGGAGATGAACGCCCTGGTGCTGCGGTACATCGAGGCGGGCGCCGGCGACCCCCGGGCGCGGCGCATCGCGCTCTACCGCAGCGCCATGCCGCTGAACCTCGAGTACGACCAGCCGTCCGACGACCAGCCGTCCGACACCCCGGAGGAGTCATGACCATGAGCCTGGACGCCGCGCGGCGCGTCTTCCTGATCCTGACCGCCACCCGGTGGTTCCCCATCGGGATCATCGTCAGCGTCATGGTGCTGCTGATGATCGAGCGCGGGCTGTCCGTGGGGCAGGCGCTGACGGTCAGCTCGATCACGGGGCTCGTCGTCTTCCTGCTCGAGCTGCCGACGTCGGGGCTCGCGGACGCGATGGGCCGCAAGCCGCTCCTGGTGTTCGCCGCGCTGCTCCAGGTCGTCTCCGTGGTCATGTTCACGACCTCGCACTCGTTCGGGGCGTTCGTCGCGGCGGCCGCCGTGCAGGGGGTGTTCCGCGCGCTCGACTCGGGACCGCTCGAGGCGTGGTTCGTCGACGCCGTCCACCAGGTGCACCCGGGTGCCGACGTCGACAAGACGCTGTCCCGGGCCAGCGCGGTGCTGGGGCTGTCGATCGCGGCCGGGGCGCTCGTCTCGGGCGGCCTCGTCTGGTGGCACCCCGTGAGCGCGTGGTCGGCGCTGACGTTCCCGTACGTCGTCTGCGCCGTGCTGTCGACCGTGCACCTCGTCGCGACGGCGGTGCTGCTGCACGAGGAGCGGCCGGTGGCCGCCGAGGGCAGCGCCGGACGCCGGTGGACCCGAGCCCTGCACGAGGCGCGCCGTGCCCCCCACGTCATCGCCGACGGGCTGCGGCTCGTGCGCGACAACAAGGTGCTGCTGGCGCTGATCCTGGTCGAGCTCTTCTGGGCCGCCGCCATGGTCGTGTTCGAGTCCCTGATGCCCGTGCGGCTCGGCGAGGTCCTCGGGTCCACGCAGGACGCCGGTGCGCTCATGGGCGTCGTGGCGTCGGTGGGCTGGGCCGTGTTCGCCGGCGGTGCGGCGCTCGCCGGGCTGGCCGCCGGGCGGTTCGGCGTGGCGCGCACGGCCATGGCGTCCAGGGTCCTCAACGGGCTCGGTGCGGTGTGGATGGGGCTCGTCGCCGGGCCTGCCGCGCTCGTGGCCGCCTACCTGGTGACCTACGGGCTGCACGGGTCGGGCGGACCGCGCGTGAGGGCCGGGCTGCACTACATCGCCATCAACCTGGCGGCTTCGATGCTGTTCCTGATCGGGGTGAGCCTCGTCTACGGCATGACCGGCACAACCAACATCGGCGACTCGATAAAGGCCA
>CBINDH010000069.1:0-10412 GCA_966249365.1 uncultured Xylanimonas sp.
CGCCGAACGCGCGACCCTCGAGGCGCACGTACGCCCACTTGCGGTCGTCGAGCCAGGCGACGTAGTCCGACGGGCCGATGTGGACGTTGCGGTCCTCCTTCTTGCCGGCCAGGGGGCCGTCGTGGAGGTTCGACGTCACGGCCTGCGTCTTCGAGACCTTCTTCGACTCGAGACGGTCGCGCTGCAGCATGTTCTTGAAGTCCATGTTGCCGCCGACGTTGAGCTGGTACGTCCGGTCGAGGATGACGCCCCGGTCCTCGAAGAGGCGGGCGAGCACGCGGTGCGTGATGGTCGCGCCGACCTGCGACTTGATGTCGTCACCGACGATCGGGACGCCGGCGGCCTCGAACTTCGCGGCCCACTCCGGGTCGGAGGCGATGAAGACGGGCAGCGCGTTGACGAAGGCGACGCCCGCGTCGATCGCGCACTGCGCGTAGAACTTGTCGGCGATCTCCGAGCCCACGGGCAGGTAGGAGACGAGCACGTCGACCTTCGCCTCCTTGAGCGCCTGGACGACGTCGACCGGCTCGGCGTCCGACTCCTCGATGGTGGCCGAGTAGTACTGGCCGAGGCCGTCGTTCGTCGGGCCGCGCTGGACCGTGACGCCCATCGGGGGGACGTCGGCGATCTTGATGGTGTTGTTCTCCGAGGCGTAGATGGCCTCGGCGAGGTCGAAGCCGACCTTCTTCGCGTCGACGTCGAACGCCGCCACGAACTCGAGGTCCGACACGTGGTAGTCACCGAACTGCACGTGCATCAGGCCCGGGACCTTGCCGGCCGGGTCGGCGTCGCGGTAGTAGTGCACGCCCTGGACCAGGGACGATGCGCAGTTACCGACGCCAACGATGGCGACGCGGATGGAGGTCATCCTCGCTCCTTCTGATTGTCTCGGGGATCGCGCATCACGCGGCCCCTCTCCTGAGTGATGAGGCCGTCCAGCCAGCGCACCTCGCGCTCGACCTGCTCGAGGCCGTGGCGCTGCAGCTCGAGCGTGTACTCGTCGAGCTGCTTGCGGGTCCGAGCGGCGGACTCCTTGATCGCCTCGAGCTTCTCCGTGAGCCGGGTTCGCCGGCCCTCGAGGATCCTCAGGCGGGTGTCGGCGTCGGTCTGCGCGAAGAGCGCGAAGCGGACGTCGAAGTTCTCGTCCTCCCATGCGGCCGGGCCGCTGGAGGACAGCACGGACTGGAGGTGTTCCTTTCCCTCTGCCGTGAGCTCGTAGACGATGCGGCCGCGCCGTCCCGCCAGCGGCGGGACGGTCTCGTGGTGCGCGGAGCGGCGCCCTCCTGCCCCGCGCGGGCTCGTGGTGCCCGACGGCGCAGGGTCGGTCGTCGCGATGAGGCCACGCTCCTGCAGGGAACGCAGCGCGGGGTAGAGCGTGCCGTAGCTGAAGGCACGGAACGGGCCGAGCAGCAGCGACAACCGCTTGCGCAGCTCGTAGCCGTGCAGCGGTGAGGAGCTGAGCAGTCCGAGGACGGCGGTCTCGAGCACTGTCGACCGACTGCGCACGGATCCTCCTCGGTGGATGTGACGGGTTGCTGTATCGACGCGAAGTATTGGCCCCGACCTATCGGAGCGGACCTATCGAGTCGATACATCGTAGGAATCGTGACCGTACGCACCTCGGGCCCCCGGCGCAATGCCCCCGGCCGCCTGGCGTTTGTGAAGGTTCGGCGGAGCGCCTCGGGTGGGCGCGGAGAGAGGCCGTACCAAAGCGTTCGCGCGCCGCCTGGCGCGGGTCACACCGCCGCTCAGATCCCCTAGTGTTCTTCGACGGAGCGGAGCCCTGCCCGGACCGGCTCCGCACACGAGCAAGCTCGCGACCAGGAGGACGTCAGGACGTGGCAACCACAGGGAGCGCGCGCCGGCCGGCGAAGCGGACCGGCCGACGCCGGTTCTTCAACTACCCGCGGCGGGGCAAGGGCCCCATCCAGCGCTGGCTGCCGTCGTGGCGCGTCGTCGTCGGCACGTTCCTCGGGTTCTTCGCGCTCGGCGCGGGCGTCGCTTTCGCCGCCTACGCGACGACGGAGGTCCCCTCGAACCTCGACTCGATCGACAACCAGGTCACGACGATCTACTACTCGGACGGCGTCACCGAGATCACGAAGATCCACAACGAGACCCGCGTCATCGTCGAGCTTGCCGACCTTCCCGCGCACGTCGGCAACGCCGTGATCGCCTCGGAGGACGCGAGCTTCCGGACCAACATGGGCATCGACCCGCGCGGCCTGGCCCGCGCCCTGTGGACCAACCTGACGAAGCCCGGCGCGCGGCAGGGCGGCTCGACGCTGACGCAGCAGTACGTCGAGCGCACCAAGACCGGCTCCGAGACGAGCTACCTCGGCAAGATCAAAGAGATGATCATCGCCGTCAAGGTCACGAGGACGACCGAGAAGGACGAGATCCTCGAGAAGTACCTCAACACCATCTACTGGGGCCGCAACGTCAACGGCGTCGGCGCTGCCGCCCAGACCTACTTCAACAAGCCGGCGAGCGAGCTCACGCTCTCCGAGTCCGCGCTGCTCGCGGGCATCATCCCGTCGCCCAACAACTGGGACCCCGGCGTCAACCTGGAGCAGGCCAAGGCGCGCTGGACCCGGGTCATGAACCGCATGCTCGACCAGGGCCTCATCACCCAGGCCGACTACGACGCGGCGGCGTTCCCCGAGCACTTCGTCCCGAAGGCCCCGCCGACCGACAAGTACAAGGGTCAGGTCGGCTACATCGTCAAGAAGCTCGAGGCGGAGATCGGCGACAAGGAGGCCTTCCGTGACGGGAGGCTGCGGACGCGCGGCCTGTCGATCGTCACCACGATCGACAAGGACCTCCAGGCCAAGGCGGCCGAGCTCGCGGCGGCCGCATACACGGGCGACAACCCTGCCGACCCGCGCCTGCGCATCGGCCTGGTCTCGATGGACCCCACCAACGGCGAGCTGCGCACCCTCTACGGCGGCACCGACTTCCTGGCCGACGGGCCCCCGGGCGGCGAGTTCAACTTCGCGTGGCAGGGCGGTGCGCAGGGTGGCTCGACCTTCAAGCCGTTCACGCTTCTCGGTGCGCTCGAGCAGGGCATCCAGCTCAACGCGCGCTACGACGGCAAGAACAAGATGCCGCTCCCGGGCTGGGGTGAGGAGGGCATCGGCCCGCGCAACTTCGGCGGTATCAACTACCCCAACCTCGACCTGGTCCAGGCCACCGCGAACTCCGTCAACGCGGTCTACGCGCAGCTCAACCTGGAGATCGGCCCGCAGACCCTCGTCGACGTCGCGCACGAGCTCGGGATCCCGGACCCCGTGAAGGACCCGGCGAACCCGACGCAGAAGGAGAAGTACACGCCGGGGTACATCGACTCCAACCCTGCCAACGTGCTCGGCACCGCGACCGTGCGCCCCGTCGACCTGGCGACGGCGTACGCGACGATCGCCAACGGCGGCTCGCGCGTCACCCCGCACATCGTGCGGTCGGTGACCGACCTCAAGGGGAACCTCCTCTACACCGGGGAGACCACCCCCACCCGCACGTCGTTCGACCCCAAGAACCTCGCTGCCGTCACCTACGCCCTGACCCACGTGGTCAAGGACGGGTCGGGCAAGACGGCGCAGGAGCTGGGCCGCCCCGTGGCCGGCAAGACCGGTACGTCGAACGACAACAAGTCGGCCTGGTTCGCCGGCTACGTGCCGCAGCTCGTCACCGTCGTCGGCCTCATGCAGGAGGACGAGAAGGGCAACATCGTCGAGATCTCGCGGTTCGGGCAGTGGGCGCGACAGGGCAAGGAGATCACCGGTAGCACCTTCCCGGTCCGCGCCTGGACCGACTACATGCAGGTCGCGCTCCAGGACGTGCCCGTCGAGAAGTTCCCCGAGTACGTCCCGCCGCGCCCCCTGCCGTCGGCGTCGCCGTCACCGTCGGAGGAGCCGTCCGAGGAGCCGACGATGACGGCCCCGACCGACGCGCTCGAGGACTTCGTCGAGGTGCCGACGGACCTCGTCGGCAAGGACCGCAGCGAGGTCGTGCGCATCCTGAGGTCGCTCGGCCTCGACGCTCGGGACAACCCGGTCGACGACGACGCGAAGAAGGGGACGGTCCTCGCGGTCCAGAGCGCAGGCACGAAGGTGCCTCCGGGTTCCAAGATCGTGATCGACGTCTCGACCGGACGCAGGGGACCGGGCCAGGGCGGGGACACGACGACGCCCACCCCGGACACGGGCCAGCCGAGCACCGAGCCGTCCACGCCTCCCGAGGAGACCGAGGGGCCCCCGACGCCCGGGGCGACGCCCAGCCCGGGAGGCGGCAAGCCCTGACCGAGCTACCAGGGACCCGGTCGGCATCGGGTATCCTGGTCGACTGTCTGTGTCGTCCCGCCCCCTCGTGGGGTGCGGGCACGGGCACAGCGACGCACGAACCCCTTCTGTCACGGATGGACCGTGGCCGCACAGACCAGAGGAGGTGGGTATGAGCATGCGTCAGTACGAACTGATGGTGATCCTGGACCCGGAGGTCGAGGAGCGCACCGTCGCCCCGTCGCTCGAGAAGTACCTGTCGGTCATCTCGACGCAGGGCGGCACCGTCGACAAGGTGGACATCTGGGGTCGCCGCCGCATGGCGTTCGACATCAAGAAGAAGTCCGAGGGCATCTACGCCGTCGTCGACTTCACCGCCACGTCCGACACCGCGAAGGAGCTGGACCGCCAGCTCGGCCTGAACGAGGCCGTGCTGCGCACCAAGATCCTGCGCACGGACGCTCGCTGAGACTGATCCTCAGATCCCCTTTCTGCGCCCTCGGGTATCGCCATGTCGGTGGTATCTGATGGGATCGCCCTGATATCTGTCTCAGACGAATCGAAGGAGCTTGGACATGGCTGGTGAGACGATCATCACCGTCGTCGGAAACCTGACGGCGGACCCGGAGCTGCGCTTCACGAACTCCGGCGCCGCAGTCGCGAGCTTCACCGTGGCCTCGACGCCGCGGACCTTCGATCGCCAGGCGAACGAGTGGAAGGACGGCGACGCGCTGTTCATGCGGTGCTCGGTGTGGCGCGACGCGGCGGAGAACGTCGCGGAGTCGCTCACCAAGGGCATGCGCGTGATCGTGCAGGGCCGTCTGACCCAGCGTTCCTACGAGACGCAGCAGGGTGAGAAGCGCACCGTCGTCGAGATGCAGGTGGACGAGGTCGGGCCGTCGCTGAGGTACGCCTCGGCGAAGGTGACCCGGACGCAGCGCGGTGGCGGTGGCGGCGGCTTCGGTGGCGGCAACCAGGGCGGCGGCTACGGCCAGCCCCAGGGTGGCGGCTACGGCGGCGGCCAGCAGGGTGGGGGCTTCGGATCCTCCGGTGGCGGTCAGCAGAACGACCCGTGGGCCTCGGCAGGCCCCGCGTCGTCGGGCGGCTCGTTCAACGACGAGCCTCCGTTCTGATCGTCGCCTCTCCCCAGATCACACTTTCTCCCCGAAGGAGTAACACCATGGCGAAGCCTGTGGTGCGCAAGCCCAAGAAGAAGTCGAACCCGCTGAAGACGGCGAAGATCGAGTCGGTGGACTACAAGGACACCGCTCTGCTCCGCAAGTTCATCTCGGACCGCGGCAAGATCCGTGCCCGTCGCGTGACCGGCGTCTCCGTCCAGGAGCAGCGCCAGATCGCCCGTGCCGTCAAGAACGCTCGCGAGATGGCCCTGCTGCCGTACTCGTCGTCGGCCCGCTGAGTCAGGAAGGACTGGACAACCATGGCTGTTTCCAAGCTGATCCTGACGCACGAGGTCACCGGTCTCGGTGAGCCCGGCGACGTCGTCGAGGTCAAGTCGGGCTACGCCCGCAACTACCTCCTGCCCCGCAACCTCGCGACCCCGTGGACCAAGGGCTACGAGTCGCAGGTCGGCGCGATCCGCAAGGCCCGCAAGGCCCGTGAGATCGCGACGCTCGACGAGGCCAAGGCGATCGCCGAGGCCCTCGGTGCGAACCCGGTCGTCGTCAAGGCGAAGGCCGGCGAGTCCGGCCGCCTCTTCGGCGCCGTGACGACGTCGGACATCGCTGCCGCGGTGGCCGAGGCCGGTGCCCCGGCCGTGGACAAGCGCAAGATCGAGATCGCTCAGCCGATCAAGTCGACCGGTGAGTACACCGTGTCGGTGCGCCTCCACCCCGAGGTCGCGGCGAAGATCGCCGTCAAGGTCGTCGCGGCCTGACGCGCTGACTTCCTGAGTCGGGCCCCAGCCCCCGGACACCGGGGGCTGGGGCACTCGTCTGTACGGGTACGTCGTCAGGCACCCGTGACCATCCAGCGGGTGCCGCGGGCTCGCAGGCCCGTGGTCAGCGCCCGGGCGAACATGAAGATCCCGGCGAACGCGGCCCAGAGCCACGCCAGCCCCGCCGCGCCGTTCGGCGCCCAGGCCCCGACCGCGAGGGCCGCCGGGGCGTAGACGACGAGGGTCAGCATCCCGACGGCGGCGAGATACCGGCCGTCCCCGGCGCCGATGAGGACGCCGTCCAGGACGAAGACCCAGCCCGCCATGGGCATGAACAGCCCGCAGACGACGAGTCCCGCCGTCGCGGCGGCGCGGACGCCGTCGTCGGGCGTGAAGAGTGGGGCGATCCACCAGCCGGCGACGGCGAGGACGACGCCGATGACGCCCCCGGCGGCGACGCCCCAGCGCAGGCAGCGGCTCAGCACCGCCCGGACGCGCGGGACGTCGCCGGCGCCGAGCCCTTGACCGACCAGGGCCTGCGCGGCGATGGCCAGCGCGTCGAGCGCGAAGGCCGCGAGCCCCCACAGGCTGCTGACGACCTGGTACCCCGCGAGCGTGACGTCGCCGAGGCGCGTGGCCACCGAGACGGTCAGGAGGATGGCGAGCCGCAGCGACGCGGTGCGGACGAGCAGCGGGGCGCCGGCGCGGGCGTTGGACCAGATCCCGCCGGCGGCGGGCCGCAGGGACGCGCCGCGCCGTCGGGCGCCCCGGGTGACGACGACGGACAGCGCCACGGCCATGCCGAGCTGCGTCAGCGCCGTGCCGAGGCCCGAGCCGGCGATGCCCATGCCGACGCCGTAGACGAGCGCGATGTTGAGGACGGCGTTGACGACCGAGCCGGTCGACGCGACGACGAGAGGGGTGCGGGTGTCGCGCAGGCCGCGCAGCACGCCGGTCGCGGCGAGGACGACCAGCATCCCGGGCAGGCCCGCGGCCGAGTAACGGAGGTACGTGACGGCATGGGTGCCCACGTCGCCGGCGCCGCCCATCGCCGCGACCGCCCACGGGGCGGTTGTCCACAGCAGAGCGCCGAGCCCGACGCCGACGCCGAGCGCGAGCCACATCCCGTCGATCCCCGACTGCAGCGCCTCGCGGTCGCGCCCGGCGCCGACCAGCCGGGCGACGGCGGCCGTCGTCGCGTAGGCCAGGAACACGCACAGCCCGACGACGGTGAGCAGAAGGTTGGACGCGAGCGTGAGGCCGCCGAGCTGGGCCGTGCCGAGGCGCCCGACGACGGCCGAGTCGACGAGCACGAACAGCGGCTCGGCCACGAGCGCGCCGAGCGCCGGGACGGCGAGCGCGAGCACCTCGCGGTCGATGCGCCGGTTCGCGTCTCGCGCGCCGGTCGCCCTGCGACCAACCTCACTCAACTTCTTTTCCTCCACAGGCTGAGGGAAACGTCCCCGCAGGTCACTCGCGACGCCACCCCTTGTACACAGGCAAACTCCCCACTTGTGCACATGGTTGTCCACCGGCTGTGCACAGCCTGGGGGCGTCGTCCACACCTCGGTCCACACCGACGTCCACAGGGGTGCATTGCGCGAGGTCGAGGGCGCGCCTAGCGTCGTCGCGGATGTCGGTGGTCCACGGTAGAACGAGGACGCCGATGGTGGGGCGCAACGTCAGGGTCAGGGGAAGCATGTCGATCGAAGAGCTAGAGTCGTCGTAATCCGCAGCACCCGCGTTCGACCGCGCCCCGCCGCAGGACATCAACGCCGAGATGAGCGTGCTCGGCGGCATGCTCATCTCCAAGGACGCCATCGCCGACGTCGTCGAGACGATCCGCGGCAACGACTTCTACCGGCCGGCGCACGAGACCGTCTACGACGCGATCATCGACCTGTACGGCCGCGGCGAGCCCGCCGACGCCATCACCGTGGCCGACGAGCTGCGCCGCCGCGGCGAGCTCGAGCGCATCGGGGGAGCGGCGTTCCTCGCCGACCTCGTCGCCGGCGTCCCGACGGCCGCCAACGCCGGGTACTACGCGCGCATCGTGCGCGAGCGGGCCGTGCTGCGCCGCCTCGTCGAGGCCGGGACGCGCATCGTCCAGCTCGGGTACGCGCGCGAGGGCGGCGACGTCGACGACATCGTCAACAACGCCCAGGCCGAGATCTACGCCGTCACCGAGCGGCGCACCACCGAGGACTACCTGCCGCTCGCCGACATCATCGGCGGCACGATGGACGAGATCGAGGCGGCCGGAAACCGCAAGGAAGGCCTCACCGGAGTGCCGACCGGGTTCGCCGACCTCGACCGCCTGACCAACGGGCTGCACCCGGGGCAGATGATCATCATCGCGGCGCGACCGGCCATCGGTAAGGCGCTAGCGCTCGACACACCTCTGCCCACGCCGACCGGCTGGACGACGATGGGCGAGGTCGCCGCGGGCGACGAGCTTCTCGGCGCGGACGGTCTCCCGACGCGGGTCGTCGCGGCGACCGAGGTGATGGTCGA
This sequence comes from uncultured Xylanimonas sp., assembly GCA_966249365.1. Classification (GTDB taxonomy): domain Bacteria; phylum Actinomycetota; class Actinomycetes; order Actinomycetales; family Cellulomonadaceae; genus Xylanimonas. The sequence goes on from CBINDH010000069.1 coordinate 8,686, forward strand.
CCGGCCTTGTTACGAGGTGGTGTTCGACGACGGGACCGTGATCGTCGCGGACGCGGAGCATCTGTGGGCGACGAGCCTGAGTGGCTCCGGCGACGACGTCGAGGTGCGGACGACGGCGAGCATCGCGGCGTCGCTCGCCGGCGGCGCGGCGCACTCGATCACGACCGCCTCGGCGGCCTGGAAGATCATCGAGGTCCGGCCCACCGCGTCTGTGCCAGTCCGGTGCGTGCAGGTCGACAACGCCGACCACCTGTATCTTGCGGGCGAGTCGATGATCCCGACCCACAACTCAACCCTGGCGATCGACATCGCCCGGTCCGCGTCCATCAAGCACGGTCAGACGGCGGTCGTCTTCTCGCTCGAGATGGGCCGCAACGAGATCACGATGCGCCTCCTCGCCGCCGAGGCGCGCGTGCACCTGCAGAAGCTGCGCAACGGCAACATGGGCGACGACGACTGGCAGAAGCTCGCCAAGGTCATGGGCAAGGTGTCCGAGGCGCCGCTGTTCATCGACGACTCGCCGAACATGTCGCTCATGGAGATCCGGGCGAAGGCTCGGCGGCTCAAGCAGCGGCACGATCTCAAGCTGATCGTCATCGACTACCTCCAGCTCATGTCGTCCGGGAAGCGCGTCGAGTCGCGTCAGCAGGAGGTCTCGGAGTTCTCGCGTGCGCTGAAGCTGCTCGCCAAGGAGCTCGAGGTTCCGGTCATCGCGCTGTCGCAGCTCAACCGTGGGCCGGAGCAGCGCGGCGACAAGAAGCCTCAAATGTCCGATTTGCGCGAATCGGGCAGCATAGAACAGGACGCCGACATGGTCATCCTCCTGCACCGCGAGGACGCCTACGAGAAGGAGTCCCCGCGCGCCGGCGAAGCAGACCTCATCGTCGCCAAGCACCGCAACGGCCCGACGGACACGATCACCGTCGCGTTCCAGGGGCACTACTCGCGGTTCGTGGACATGCAGGCCTGAGTCGCTTGTTGTTGACGCGCAACCTAGATTGCACAATCCTCCACCTTTGTTACAAACCCTTTCGGGTAGGTGGCCCACCATCTGCCGAGGTAGTGGCCGAGATGGTGGGCGCCCGGTGGGGCGGGTGCCATAGTCCGGCAGTTGGTGTCCACCTGGCTCCGATGTGAGCGGTCGATGCGACGGTCCGGCGCCAAGCGAACGGCATGGGTCAGGTCCAGGTGACTCCCCAGCCCCATTCGCGCTTGGCTGCCTCGAGCTCCTCGCCGCTAAGCCAGCGAACGGTCAGGATGCGCTCCTCGGCGACATCTTCCGACGCGGGTGGCGGGTGGAGCCGGTACGACCCGTTGCTGATGTCATCGAGCCACGCGGAGTCCGGCCCCGTGATGCCGTCGGACATGATCGCCTTCTCGGGGTCGGGAGCATCGCGAGAGTCCAGCCAGAAAGCCTCGATCCACTCGACCCACTCCCTTCCCCGTGCCCACCGCGACCACCAGAGTCGGCCGCCCGTGCGGGTGAACATCGCCTCGACCCGGAAGACTACGAAGCCTGTGACCTGGTCGTCGCTGACCTGGGCAACGGTGTCCCGGAACATGTCGAGGCTCGCGTCGTGGTCGAACGCGCTCCAGTCTGGTTTCCAGGGCACGTCGCGACCTCCGCTCGCTCGGCCGGGGATGGGTCCGAGACGAAGGGTACGGTCTGGCTTGGGTCTGTACGGTCATCGGTGTAACTCCTGACCAGGAGGAACATGATGAGCACG
>CBINDH010000070.1:0-10401 GCA_966249365.1 uncultured Xylanimonas sp.
CCGTCGCCCGTGTACTCCCACGAGTTCGACGTCACCTTGAACGACTTGCCGATGCCACCCGTCGCGAGCACGACGGCGGGCGCCTCGAAGACGACGAAGCGCCCCGACTCGCGCCAGTAGCCGAACGCGCCGGCGACGGCGCCGTCCTCGCTCATGAGGAGCTCGGTGACCGTGCACTCGGCGAAGACGCGCAGGCCGGACTCGAAGTCGCCCGTCCGGGCGTGGTCGGCCTGCTGGAGCGCGACGATGCGCTGCTGCAGGGTGCGCAGCAGCTCCAGGCCCGTCCGGTCACCGACGTGGGCGAGCCGAGGGTAGGTGTGCCCGCCGAAGTTGCGCTGGCTGATCCGCCCGTCGGGGGTGCGGTCGAGCAACGCGCCCCACGTCTCGAGCTCCCAGACCCTGTCGGGTGCCTCCTTGGCGTGCAGCTCCGCCATCCGCCAGTTGTTGAGGAACTTCCCGCCGCGCATGGTGTCCCGGAAGTGGACCTGCCACGAGTCCTTCTCGGCGACGTTGCCCATCGCGGCCGCGCACCCGCCCTCGGCCATGACGGTGTGCGCCTTGCCGAACAGCGACTTGCAGACGATCGCGACGCGCAGCCCGCGCTCGCGGGCCGCGATGGCGGCGCGCAGCCCCGCCCCGCCCGCACCGATGACGACGACGTCGTACTCGTAGCGTTCGGTCTCGGCCAAGGAGGGGCTCCTATCCGATGAGGCGAAGGTCGGTGATCGTGCCGCGCGCGACGAGCATCACGTAGAGGTCGGTGACGATGAGCGAGCCGAGCGTGATCCACGCGAACCGCGAGTGCCGCGTGTTGAGCGCCGAGATCCGCGTCCAGAGCGCGTACCGCACCGGGTGCTTCGAGAAGTGCCGCAGCCGCCCGCCCATCGCGTGCCGGCACGAGTGGCACGACAGCGTGTAGAGCCACAGCAGCACCACGTTGCCCACCAGCACGAGGTTGCCGACGCCGACGACGAAGCCGTCGTCGGGGTGCCGGAACGCCACGACGGCGTCGTAGGTGTTGACGAGCGAGACGACGAGCGTGAGGTAGAAGAAGTACCGGTGCGAGTTCTGCAGGATCAGCGGGAAGCGGGACTCACCGTGGTACGTGGCGTGCGGCTCGGGCACCGCGCACGCCGCCGGCGCGAGCACGATCGAGCGGTAGTAGGCCTTGCGGTAGTAGTAGCAGGTCACGCGGAAGAGCAGCAGGAACGGCAGGCTGAGCGCCGCGTACGGGATCAGCGGGTGGTCGGGGACGAACATCCCGAAGTGCGACGAGCCGGGCTCGGAGGCGCAGCCGAGAGACACGCACGGTGAGTAGAACGGCGTCAGGTAGCGCTCGTCCGCGAAGAAGTACTGCTGCTGGAACGCGCGCACACCGCCGTACACCAGGAAGACCAGCAGGCCGATCGTGGTCGTCGCCGGGGGGAGCCACCAGCGGTCCGTGCGCAGCGTGCGCGTCCCGACGGCGGCGCGCCCCGGGGTGTCGACGCCGCGCGTGGTGGTCACGGGCGCAGGCCGTGGTACCCGCCGACACCCTCGTCGTCGGCGTCGTCGCGCCACATCGAGTCGTCGAGCGGGGTGTCGGGGACGACGATGGCTTGGGGCGCCGGACCGGTGTGCCGGGGGACGGCCGACGCGAGCTCGCCCGCGTCGATCTCCAGGCGCTCGAGGTCGTTGACCAGCCTGCGCACCTCGGGCGCGTCACCGAAGGTGTCGCGCACCCCGGCGACGGACTGGCGGAGCTGGTCGATCGTGCGGCGAAGCGCCGCAAGGTCGGTCGTCGTCACGTGGCACCCCCTCCCGGGACGCACGCCACGGCTCTGTGACGTGCGTCACCACCGACTGTGCCCCGATCGTCGCGCCGTGGCAACCGTGCCACGCGCGGTCTGCCCCCAGGTAAGCCACCCCGGTGGTTCTGCACAGGGACGTCGCGTGGGTCCTCGGACCGGACGAGCGGTCCTTACCGTCGCGACCGTGAACGAGAACCTGGTCGCAGACGGCGAGCCGGACGGCGCACCGCTCGCCGCCTCCGTCACCAGGCTGCGTGCGGCGCGGGCGGCCGGTGGCGAGGGCACGGAGGGTGCGTCGTGGGACAACGTCGTGCGCGTCCCCGGGCCCGAGAGCGAGGCGCTGCGCGAGCGTGCCGAGGGTCGGCGGGAGGCGACGGCTGCGGCCCGGCGTGCCGCCGAGGCGTACGCCGCTCTGCACGGCCACGTCCCCGGTGGTGACGAGACCGAGCTCGACGAGCCTGGCCGGCCGCGCTGGGCGCTGCGGCCGCGCACGGCGATCGTCGCGACGTGTGCCGTGCTCGTGCTGGCAGCGGGTGCCGCCACGCTGGCCGCCTGGCCTCGCGCGCACGTCGACGAGCTCGCACCCGTCCGTGTCGTGGAGTCCGCCCCCGCCGTGGCGCTGCCGTCGTCTGCCCCGGCGCCTGCGCCGTCAGCGCTCGTCGTCGTCGACGTCGTCGGGCAGGTCCGAGACCCCGGGGTCGTCACGCTGCCGGTCGGGTCGCGGGTGTTCGACGCCGTCGCGGCCGCCGGCGGGGCGACCGACGCCGCCGAGCTCGCCGCCATCAACCTCGCCCGGCCGCTGGTCGACGGCGAGCAGCTCCGGGTCCCGGCGCCCGGCGAGGCCGTCGCCCCGCCCGCCGCTCCCGTCACGCGCCCGGCGGCGGACGCCGGGCTCGTCGACCTCAACACCGCCGACGAGGCGACGCTCGACACCCTGCCCGGGATCGGCCCCGCGCTCGCCGCGCGCATCGTCGCCTGGCGCGCCGACCACGGACCGTTCGCGTCGGTCGACGAGCTCGACGAGGTCTCCGGGATCGGACCCGCGATGCTCGCCAAGGTGCGTGACCTGGTGACCGTGTGACGGACCTGCGCCTCGTCCCGGCGGCGCTCGCCGCCTGGGCCGCCGCGTGGGTCCTCGCGGGGGCTCCCGCGGCCGCGTGGCCGGTCGTGGTGGCTGCCGTGTGCGTGGCCGCGGTCGTGGCGGCGGTCGTGATGATGCTCGTCGCCCGGCCGCGCGCGGCCCCGGGAGCGACGCGGCACGTCGCCGCTCACGCGCTGCTCGCGGCCGCCTGCGTCGCGGGCATCGCCCTGTCCGTCCAGGTGCACTCCGTGGGGCGGTCCACGCTCGACCGGCTGGCCGTGGAGCGGGCCGACGTCGTGCTCGCCGGGGTCGTGGTCACCGACCCGCGCGTCGCCGCGTTCGGCGGCGGTCAGACGTGGGCGCTCGCGGTCGACGCCGTGACCGTGCGGGCCACGAGGTCGCCGGTCACGGGGAGGGTCGACGTCACCGGCACGGGTCCGGCGCCCTCGTACGGCTCGCGCGTCGTCGTGCCCGCGCGCCTCTCGCCCGTGGGGCCGGGTCGCTCCGCGGCGGCGCGGGCACGGGCCGACCACGTCGAGGTGACGCGGCCTCCGCCCACCCTCGTCGGAGCGACGACGGCGATGCGGTCGGCGCTGCTCGAGGTGACCGCCGACCTCTCGCCGCAGGCCCAGGGGCTTGTGCCCGGCATCGCCGTCGGGGACACGTCCCGCCTCCCCGACGACCTCGCCGAGGACTTCCGGGTCACCGGCCTGACGCACCTGACCGCCGTCTCGGGCGGGCACTTCGCGATCGTGCTCGCCCTCGTCACCGCGCTCGCCGGGACGGTCCGCGCCCCGCGCGGCGTCCGGGTGGCGCTCGTCGCGACGGTGGCCGCCGCGTTCGTGCTGCTCGTGCGGCCGGAACCGAGCGTGCTGCGCGCCGCGTTCATGGCGTCCGTCATGCTCCTCGGCGTCGCCTGGGGGAGGCCCGCGGCGTCCGTCCCGTCGCTGGCCGCCTGCGTGGTCGTGCTGCTGGGCGTCGACCCGTGGCTCGCGCGGTCCTTCGGGTTCGCGCTCTCCTGCGCGGCGACCGCCGGGCTCGTGCTGCTCGCACCGCCTCTCGTCCGTCGCCTGACGCCGTGGGTCGGCACGCCTGCGGCATTCGCGCTCGCGGTGCCCGTGGCCGCGCAGGCCGCGTGCGGTCCCGTGCTCGTGCTGCTCTCGCCCGCCCTGCCGACGACCTCCGTGCTCGCGAACCTGCTCGCCGGCCCGGCGGTCGTGCCCGCCACCCTCCTTGGCCTCGCGGCGACAGTGACGGCGCCGTGGTGGCCGTTCGCCGCGCACGCGCTCGCATGGCTGGCCGGCTGCGCCACGTGGTGGATCGCCGGCGTCGCGAGGTGGTGCGCGTCCCTGCCCGGGGCGGCGCTCCCGTGGCCGGGCGGCGTGCCGGGCGCGCTCGCGCTCGCGGCGGTGACCGCCGTCGTCCTGGTCGGCGTGCTGCGTCGGCCGCCTGGCGACGGCTGGCCGCGCTCGTGGTCGGAGCCCGCCCGACGGCGCTGGCGGGCCGCGCGGGCCTCCGGGCGCGCCGCGGCGGCACGGTATCGCCACGGGACGCCGACACGCCGTGACCGACGACGTGCGGCGGGAGCGCTCCTCGTCGCGCTGGTCGTCGTCTGCGCCGTCACGACCGTCGCCGTGCGCGCGGTCGGGCCGCCGGGTGACGTCCCCGGCGACTGGCAGGTCGTCGCGTGCGACGTCGGGCAGGGCGACGGGCTCGTGGCGCGCACCGGCCCGCACGCGGCCGTGGTGGTCGACGTCGGGACCGACGGCACCGCCGTGGACCGGTGCCTGGACCGCCTCGGCGTGAACCGCATCGACCTGCTCGTGGTCAGCCACTTCCACGCCGACCACGTCGGCGGGCTGCCGGCAGCCGTCGCCGGCCGCGAGGTGCGGGCCGCCTGGGTCTCCCCGCTCGCCGAGCCCGCGGGGCAGGCGAGGCGCACGGTCGAGGTGCTGCGCCGGGCCGGCGTCGACGCCCGCGTGCCGGCCGCCGGGGACACCGAGGCCCTCACGGACGGCGCCTGGCGTCTCGACGTGCGCGTGCTCGCCGCGGGCGCCCCGGACGCCCCGGACGCAGCGGGGGCGGCCGGTGCCGTCGGCGACGGCCTTGGCGAGGGCGACCGCGTCAACGACGCGAGCCTCGCCGTCGAGCTCGTCTCGTCGGGACCGGGTGGCACGCTCGACGTCGTCGCCCTCGGGGACCTCGAGCAACCCGGGCAGGACGCCCTGCTCGCCGCGCTGCGCTCGCACGGGCCGCCCGGAGTCCTCGACGGCGTCGACGTCGTCAAGGTCGCCCACCACGGCTCCGCGTCCCAGTCGCCCGGGCTGGCGCGGCTGCTGCGCCCGCGCGTCGCACTCGTGAGCGTCGGCGCGGACAACACCTACGGGCACCCGACCGACCGGATGCTCGGCCTGTACGCGGGCCTGGGGTCCACGATCGTGCGGACGGACGAGTGCGGCACCGCGGCGATCGTGGTGCGCGACGGGGTGCTGGCGCTCGCATGCGTCTGACCGGGGCTGCGACCGGCGGCCGCGAGACCCGGCGCGGCCCGGGCACCCTCGCGGCGATCGGCGGACGGCGCGCCCGGAGCGCCCGGGAGCGTCGGCGCCCCGTGGCAGAGTGGGGCCGTGCCTCCCGCCACCCGCGCCCGTGCCGGCGCCCGCAAGCCCGCTGGCAACGTTCGCGCCTGGGACGAGCCGACCCTCGCGCCCCTCGTGCTGGTGCGCGGCCCCGAGGAGCTCCTGCGCGAACGGGCGGTCGACGCGCTCGTCTCGCTGGCGCGCGAGCAGGATCCCGCCACGGAGAAGGTCGAGCTCGACGGTGCCACCTACGGAGCCGGTCAGCTCCAGGTCGCGGCGAGCCCGTCGCTGTTCGGCGAGGCGAAGATCGTCGTCGTCACGGGCGCCGACGCCGGCACCGACGAGCTCTACGCCGACCTGCTCGACCTCGTCGAGCACCCCGACCCCGAGACCACTGTCGTCGTCGTGCACGGCAGCGGGCAGCGCGGCAAGAAGGCGCTCGACGCGATCGTCGTGTCGGGCGCGCCCATCCTGCAGTGCGACGCCGTCACGCGCGACGCCGACAAGGCGGAGTTCGTCGCACGCGAGCTGCGTGCCGCGCGGCGCCGGGCCGAGCCGGAGGCCGTGCGCGCGCTCATCGACGCGCTCGGCACCGACCTGCGCGAGCTGGCCTCCGCCGTCTCGCAGCTCGTCGCCGACACGACCGGGACGATCAGCGTCGCCGTCGTCGACCGCTACTACGGCGGCCGCGTCGAGGCCACGGGCTTCAAGGTCGCCGACGCCGCCGTCGCCGGTGACGCGGGCGGCGCCGTCGCGCTGCTGCGGCACGCGCTCGACACGGGCGCGGACCCCGTGCCGCTCGTCGCGGCGCTCGCGATCCGGCTGCGGACGCTCGCGAAGGTCGCCGCGCTGCGTGGCGGTGCCGTCACCGCGCGCGAGCTCGGCCTGCAGGACTGGCAGGTGCGCAACGCCCAGCGCGACCTGCAGCGGTGGACGCCGGAGGGCCTGGCGACGGCGATCAGCGCCGTGGCGCAGGCGGACGCCGAGGTCAAGGGCGAGGGCCGCGACCCGGTGTACGCGGTCGAGAAGGCGGTGCTGACGATCGCTCGCACCGTCCGCACGTCCGGCCGCCGCTGACGACGCGTCGAGACGAGGCGAGGCGCCCGGCCGCGCTGACGACGCGTCGCAGCGGGGCGCGCGCACCCCGCACCCGGGACCACGGGAGGTCTGCCCCGTGGTCCCGGGCGGCGAGCCGTCAGGGGACGAGCCGGTGCAGGTCTCTCGGGAAGAGCGTCACCTCGCGGACGTTGCTCGCCTCGACGAGCCGTGCCACCCAGCGTTCGAGCCCGATGGCGAAGCCGCCGTGCGGCGGCATCCCGTGGGCGAACGCCTCCAGGTAGGAGGCGTACGCGTGCGGCGACTCGCCGCGCGCCTCGATCGCCGCGACGTAGTCGCTGTGCCGGTGGAGGCGTTGACCCCCGGTGACGAGCTCCATCCCGCGGAACAGGATGTCGAAGCTGTTGCTCCACCGCGGGTCGTCGGGCTGCGGGTGCGTGTAGAACGGCCGCTTGCGCAGGGGGTACCCCTCGACGGCGAGCACGTCGCTCCCGAAGGTCTCCTTCGCCCAGGCGCCCAGGGCGCGCTCGTGCTCAGGGGCGAGGTCCGGCTCGTCGGCAGGCGCGCCGACCTTCGCCAGCGCGTCGGCGAAGTGGATGACCGGGACCTCGTCCGGGATCACCGGCAACGTGACGTCGAGCCGCTCGACCGCGTGGCTCGCGTGCGCCCTGATGGCGTCGACCATCCCGGCCAGGACCGCTCGAACGGTCTCGAGCACGTCCCGATGGTCCCGGATGAAGCCGAGCTCCACGTCGAGGGAGACGTACTCGGCGAGGTGACGCACCGTGTCGTGCGGCTCGGCACGAAAGACCGGTCCGACCTCGTAGACCCGCTCGAAGACGCCGACGAGCTGCTGCTTGTAGAACTGGGGGCTCTGCGCCAGGTAGGCCTGCCGACCGAAGTAGTCGACCTCGAACACGTTGGCGCCGGACTCCGTGGCGGACTCGACCAGCTTGGGTGTGTGGATCTCGGTGAAGCCTGCGGTGTCCAGCACGTGGCGGAAGCCGCGCAGGCTGGCTGCGGCGAGCTCCCACGTGGCGCGTCGCGCGGGGTGGCGCCACGCGACGGCCGCGTGGTCGAGGAGGGTGGGCAGCCCTGCGTTCAGCGTCGGGCGCCCGAGCTCGACGGGAGGTGTGCGCGCGGGCTCGGTCAGCATCGTCACGACGGGCCTCGTGATCTCGACGCCGCCGGGGGCCTGGCGGTTCGGCGTCGCGATGCCGACGACGTCGACCGCGGTCTCCTCGGGCGGAAGACCGTCGTACGGGACGTCGTCGGCCCGGACGACGACCTGCGCGAGGCCGGACCTGTCGCGGATCACCAGGAACGTCACCGTCGACAGCTCACGTCGTCGGTGCACGTGGCCCGACAGGCGGACGACCGAGCCGGGTTCGGCCCCCGGGAGCTCCGTGGCGAGCGTGCGTCTTTCGTGCGGTGGTCTCATCGTTCCTCCAGGGGTGCGGGGCCCTGGAGGTGTGGGCGGGGGCTAGGTCGCGGTGCCACCACACCTTCGCCGGCGTCACGCCGACCTCTCGTCGGTACGCCGGACGCGCGGACGCCGCTCGCCGTCGGCCGAGGGTCGTCACTCCTCGCGGTCGCCGAGGCCGACACTAGCCGTTGTCGCGGCGGAAGGTCACCATGATTGGCGCCCGTGGTCGGCACGACGAAGCGCCGCTCCCCGTGGTGGGGAGCGGCGCCCTCGACGTTCGTTCAGCCCTGACGGGCCGAGACGGCCTCAGCTCAGAGCGAGTTGACCAGCTTCGCGATGGCCGACTTGCGGTTCGCGGCCTGGTTCGAGTGGATGACGCCCTTCGAGACAGCCTTGTCGAGCTTGCGCGACGCGGCGGCGACCGCGGTGGTGGCGGCCTCCTTGTCGCCGGCGGCGACGGCCTCACGCACGCGGCGAACGTACGTCTTCAGCTCCGACTTGACGGCCTTGTTGCGCAGACGAGCCTTCTCGTTCGTCTTGATGCGCTTGATCTGGGACTTGATGTTTGCCACTGGTGGACTTTCTGGTGTGTTCGCCTGCCAGCGAGGTGACAGCGCGAGCGGATAGGTCGTAGAGGGCGGCCACAGCTCCGGGACTGGGGGTGGGGAACCCTTGGAGAGGAGTCGTGGCAGTGCCCGCCGACCTGGGCGGACACGCAGCCACCAAGGGTAACAGACAACCGGCGTGCGATCGACGCGGCGAGCGTCAGGCCAGCGCCTTCGCCATCGCTGCCGTGACCTGCACGAACAGTGCCTTCGCCATGACTGCGCCCTCGCGCCGGACCTCGTCCGGTGCAACGCGGATCACGCGGTTGAGGCGCACCTCGCTCGGCCGGCCCTGCTTGTCCCAGGGGCCGGTGCCGATGTCCATCCAGAGCCGCCCGGCTCGCGCCTCCTGCTGCGCGTCCCGGTCGTGGTCCTGCGAGGTGAGCTGCAGCGCGAGCAGCCAGGGGCCGTCCCGGCCGACCAGCAGCACGGGCCTGTCCTTGCCCTGGCTGTGGTCCTCCTCGTAGGGGACCCAGGTCCAGACGATCTCGCCGGGGTCCGGTTCGCCGTCGGGGTGCGGGGCGTACTCCGCCTCGACGACGCCCAGGTAGTCGCCGGGGTAGCCGACCGACGACGATGCCGTCGCAGTGCTGCCGCTCGACGACGCCGGCGGTCGCGGGCGCGCCGACTGCGTGGCCTGCGACGACGTGCTGCGCGACTTCTTCTTCCGCGGCGCCGTGTCCTGCGACGACCCTTTACGTGGCGACGTCTTCTGCGGCGTCGTCTTCCGGGACGTCGATTCCTGCGGGGCGGTCGACGTGGCCGGCGAAGGCGCCTGCGCCGTCGTGCCTGCGGCGTTGCTGCCGCCCGACGACGACACGGAGGCCTTGACCACCGCGCGCGCGACATCCACCAGCACGTTCAACCATCGACTCGCCACGACGCACACCCTATGTGCGGTGTCGCGCTCGGCAGAACCGGGACACGGCCGCCGGGGCGTGGTTGCTCCGGGCGGCCGCGCCGAGGGTCACCCGGCCGGAGCGCCGCGGCGTGCCTCGGCCCGTCGCGCGACGTATCGCCGGATCTTGGCGTCCTTGCCGCAGTCCTCCATCGAGCACCAGCGCCGGCTGTGGTTCTTCGTCGCGTCGAGGAAGACGAACCGGCAGGACGGGCACGCCTTGAGCTGGTCGGTCGGGCCGGCGCGAAGGAGGTCGACGGCGGCGACCGCGAGCCGGTCGACGACCGAGGCGGGGTCGTCCGGGTCGTGCTGCCAGGTCAGGTGGCCGTCGTCGACGGCCGGTCGGGAGCGGGTGACCGCGTCGGCGTACGCGGACCTGACGGCGGCGAGCGCGTCGGCCGGGACGGCCTGGCCTTCCACCATCGCCTCGACGACGGCGCGCAGCGCCGCCCGCAGGCGGGTCGCGGGGGCGATCACGCCGCGCGCGGCGGCCGGGTCGACGGCGTCGGGGACGGGCACGCCCTCGTGCCGGCACCACGCGAGGAACTCGCCCGGCGAGCGGAGCACGTCGACGGTCGGGTCGTCCTGGGCGTGCACGCCCGTGTTGACGAGGTCGAGCGCGACGTGCCCGCCGACGGAGCGGGGCCAGCGGGACTGATCTGTGACCACCTAACCCATTGTAGTCGGTCACGATCAGTGTTACCTTCAAAATTGAGATAGAGGGAAACAACGCATCAGAGGTGATGACGATGAGCGACCTCGGTTTCACGGCGGCAACCATGGCCCTGCACCGCGCAGGGGACCCGAGCCGCTACGACGGCTGGGTGGGCCTCAGCGCCCTGCCCACGGCACCGGTCGTGCCGGAGCGGCCGCGCAAGCGCCGTCTCGCACGCGCGGTGGCACGCCTCACCCGGCGTCGGGCACGACTTCAGCGGCTGGGCACCGCCGACGCGCTCTCGTGGTGCG
>CBINDH010000071.1:0-10288 GCA_966249365.1 uncultured Xylanimonas sp.
GAGCGCGGCGAGGTTCTCGCGCTTCCCGGGACGGCGTCGGAGGGGCGGGCCTCGCTCGAAGGGGACGGGGCCGCGCTCGCGGCGTACCGGACGCGGGAGCTGAGTGCTGCCCTGGCGGCGCTGGGCGCCGGGCGTGCCGGGGCCGTGGGTCAGGTGTTCCTCGACGAGGTGGCGCCCGCGGGGTCGCGGTTCGAGGACTCCGGGATGGTGTGGGTCGCGCCCGGGGTCGCCGGGCCCGATCCCTCGGTCGGTTCCGGGTTCGCCGTCGTGCCGCTCGACGACGCCGCCGGGCGGCTCGCGCGCGTGATCCGCGAGGTGCGGCCGTCGGTCGTCGCCACGTACGAGGCCGGGGGCGGGTACGGGCACCCCGACCACGTGCGCGCGCACCAGGTCGCCGCCCGGGCCGTCGAGCTCGCGGCCGACCCGGGGTTCGACGTCGCCGACGGCGCGCTCGCACCCTGGGGTGCCGAGCTGTGGGTGCGCGTGACCGCCGCGGGCGTGCTGCGTCGCGAGCGCGCCGAGCTGGCCGCCGATCCGGACGCCCAGGCGCTCGCCGCGTCGGCCGGGCTGACGTTCCCTGCCGCCGACGAGTCGCTGCCGCCGGTCGCGCGCGACGACGCGGAGCTCGAGCGGGCTGCCGCCGCGGGGGCGGTGGTCGAGGTCGACGTGGAGCCCGTCGTCGCCGACGTCGTCGCCGCGATGGCGGCACACGCCACGCAGGTCCAGCACGCGCACGCGGCCCACGCGGCGGCGGGAGCGGTGCTGGGCTGGTACGCGCTGTCGAACGGCGTGCTGGCGCCCGTCGGACGTTGCGAGACGTACCTGGTGGCACACCCGGCCCGCGTCCAGGTGACGTCGGTAGGCTCGGTCTCGTGACCGACCCGTACCAGTTCCCCACGGCCCCGGGGTACTCCGACCCCGCCGCGACCGCGCTGCGCGAGCCGGAGCGACCGGGCGTCGCGCGCACGGTCGGGCGGATGCTGCTGGCGGCCGCGCTCGGTGTCGCCGTCGCCGCGCTGGGGACGGCGACCCACCGCACGCTGTGGAGCGGCCTGCCGGTGGGGCTCGTCATCGCGCTCGCGCTGACCGTCTCGACGGCGCTCCTGTGCCGCGCCTGGTCGGGGCTCGCGACGCTCGCAGCCGCCGGCGTCGGCTGGCTCCTCGCGGTGCAGGTGATGTCCGTCCCGGGCGCCGGCGGGGACGTGCTGGTCACGGATCCCGGGGCGCTGATCCCGGTCGCGTGGGCGTCGGTCGCCTGGACATGGGGCGGGATCCTGCTCATCGGCGTCGTCGCGTTCCTCCCCGCGCGCTGGTTCGCGCGACGCTGAACCGAACCTCCGCCGAACCTCCACGCTGAATCCGCCGAGGGCCGGACGGCGCGCGGGGGCCGCGCGTAGGATGCGCAGGTGCGGGCCGGGTCGCCGGCTGCCGCCGGTGCACGCCCCCGCACGACCTCACCACACGACCCCTGCACGGCCGCCGACCAGCGCAGTCGTCACACGACACCCGCACGGAGCGAACTCGATGGGCCAGCCGACCGAGCGCGACAACGCGCCCGAGCCGAACACCCCCGGCCAGTCCGACGCGCCGGGCCTCGACGAGGCCACGACCGACGCGCCATACGTCCCGCCGGTCAAGGCGTACGAGCGGCCGGCGGTGGGCCCGCGGCCCCCGCGCCCGTCGTCGAACGCTACCCCGACCCAGGCTCTGCCCGTCGTGATCGGGAACGTCGCCGTGCCCACAGCGGCGCCGACGACGCCCGAGGCGGCCCCCGCTCCAGCACCTGAGGCGGCACCCGCCCCGGCGCCGAAGGCCGCCGACGCTGCTCCTGCTGCAGCCCCGACCCCGACCGACCCGACCCCGGCCGACCCGGCCGCGGGTGCCACCGGTGCGGCGGCGCAGGTGCCGCTGCGACAGACCACGCGGACCGCTCCGGTCTGGTCGCCCGCCCCGGCCGCGGCGGCCGACGCCCCCACGGCGCCCGTGCCGCAGGTCGGCCGGCCGCCTGCGCCCGGCGCCGTGACGCCGCCGCCCGGCGCCCCGGCGGGCCCGGCCGCGGGACGCTTCCCGGCTGCTCCGGCGACCTCCACCGCCCCGGCAGTCGGCGCCTTCCCCGGCACCCCTGCCGCCCCGGCCGGCGGCACGTTCTCCGCCGTCCCGCTGGGCGCGGTCAGCGCCCCGAACGAGGGCGGGCCGGACGGGGCCGACCCCCTGGGCGGGCTCGTCGGCGACGGCCAGCCGTCCCGCGCGCCCAAGATGCTGCTCCTGATCGGCGGGATCGCCGTCGTGCTGGCCGGCCTGTACGCCGGGGCACAGTGGTTGTACGCCGACAAGGTGCCGACCGGTACCTATGTCGCCGGTGTCGACATCGGCGGGCTGACGCAGGCCGAGGCCGTCGCCCAGCTCGACGAGGGCCTCGGGCCGCGCGCCCGCGAGCCGATCCAGGTGACCGCCGGAGAGGCCCAGACCACGCTCGACCCGGCGGCCGCCGGGCTCACGCTCGACTCCGAGGCGACGGTCGCGAAGCTGACCGGTTTCTCGCTGAGCCCGGTGCGGCTGTGGCAGCACCTGTTCGGCGGCCCCGACACGGCGCCGGTCGTCGCCGTCGACGACACCATGCTCGACGCCGCCGTCGCCGGGCTCGTCGAGACGCTCGCCGTGCCGCCCGTCGACGGCGCCGTCGGCTTCACCGACGGCGCACCGGTCGCGACGCCCGCCGTCGACGGCGCGGCCGTCCCGGCCGACGTGGCGACCGAGGCGCTCACGACGCGATGGCTCCGGCAGACCGGACCCGTCGAGCTGCCCACCGAGCCGGTCGCCCCGGAGATCACCCAGGAGGAGACCGACGCCGCCCTCGCGCAGGCGCAGCAGATCGTCTCCGCCCCGGTCACCGTCACCGTCGGCGACCAGCACCCCGAGCTGCCGCCCGAGGCCCTCGCCGCGGTCGCGTCGTTCCAGCCCGTCGACGGCGCGCTCCAGGTCACCTTCGACGGCGAGGCGCTCGTCCCCGCGATCGTCGACCGCACGGTCGACCTGCTGACCGACCCCGACGACGCGCACTTCGAGTTCCGCGACGGCCGTCCCGTGATCGTCGGCGGCGAGTCGGGCACCACGCTCGACCCTGCGGCGCTCGCGACCGCCGTGCAGACCGCGGCGCTCGGCACCGACCGCGCCGCCACCGTCGAGCTCGTCGAACGCAGCCCCGAGCAGACCCGGGAGGCGCTCGAGGCCCTCGGCGTCAAGGAGGTCGTCTCGTCGTTCTCGACGCCGCTGACGCGCGAGCCGATCCGCACCGCCAACCTGCGGCGCGGCGCCGAGCTCGTCACCGGCACCCTGGTCCGCCCCGGCGAGATCTTCTCCCTGATCGACACGCTCAGCCCGATCGACGCCTCGAACGGCTTCCAGGCCGCGGGCGTCATCAACAACGGCGTGCACACGCAGGGCATGGGCGGCGGTCTGTCGCAGATGGCGACGACGACGTACAACGCGGGCTTCTTCGCCGGCTTCGAGGACATCGAGCACCGCCCGCACACCGTCGACTTCACGCGGTACCCGGACGGCCGGGAGGCGACCATCTTCGTCGGCTCGCTCGACATGCGGTTCAAGAACAACTCGCCGTACGGCGCGGTCATGCAGTCCTGGGTCAGCGGCGGCGAGCTGCACGTCCAGATCTGGAGCACCAAGCACTTCGAGGTCACCACGAGCAAGACCAACCGCCGCAACGTCGTCCCGACGACGGTGGTGCACCGCAGCGGCGCGAACTGCGCGGCCTACCCGGGCGGCGAGCCGGGCTACACGATCACGAACTTCCGCACCGTCAAGGACCCGACCGGCAAGGTCGTCATCGACGAGTCGTTCACCTGGACCTACCGCCCGGACAACCCGGTGGTGTGCGACGCGGGCGGCGAGTGATGCTGGGGCGCTCGGAGCGCGAGTCGCCGGCGCACGCCGCACTGGCCGCCGCGCTCGGCGGCTGGTCGGGCCTGGTCGAGCCGGGCGCTCCCGGAGCGGTCCCGGGCCCACCGCTCGAGCTGCTCGACCTCGGCACCGCGGACGACACGCTCGCGACCGTCGCGAACATCGCCGACCTCGCCGCGGTCGTGCACCTCGGGCACCCGGAGCAGCCGGCCCCGACGCTCGAGGAGGCCCTGCTCGGCGGCGACCCGTCGCTCATGATCACGGCCTCGGTCGCCGTGCGCACCCAGTGGGTGTGGGTCGGCCGTCCCGACGCCGGTGGCGCCGTCGTCATCGACGAGGCAGGCCTGCGCGACTGTCGCGACGTGCTGCGCACCCTGGGCGTGAGCCCTCGGCTCGTGCCCGCGCGGACACCGGTCGACGAGCGCGTGGCCATCGCCGGTCCGCACGGCTCGCTCGTCGTCGAGCGGCCGCGGGTGCCCGCCGGGCTCGTCGAGCTGCCGGGCTCCGAGCGCCTGGGCGACCTGCCTCCCGTCTGGTACGGGCTCCTCGAGTCGCGCGACTCGTGGCCGCGGTTCACCGGCGCGGCGCAGGTGTGGCTGGCCTTCGGCCCGTACGACGACTACCGCGGCTCGCTGCAGCCCACGCTCGCCGTGATCGCGGGCGCCGGCATCGACCTCAAGCACCTGCGCTCGCACCCGTCGGAGCTGGGCCCCCACGTGTTCTTCACGTCGTTCCTGTGCCCGAGCGTGGACGTGCTGGACGGCCTCGCCGCCGCGCTCGACGCGCGCGGGATCGCGTACCGCACGCTCGCGGTCCTGCCCGGCTCGCTGTTCGTGCCCGGCCCGGCCGCGCTCGCCCCGCGCTGGTCGGCGCCCGGCCGCTCGGCGCGCCCCGGCGAGGTTCCCGGGACCGGCGCGTGACCGCCGGGGTCGCGTTCCTCGGGCCTGAGGGCACCTTCACGCACCAGGCGGTGCTGGACTGGCTCGCCCGTGTGGGGGAGCGCGCCCCGGTCGGCCCGCCCGCCGCGCTCGACTCCGTGGTACAGGTGCACGACGCGGTCGCGTCGGGCGCCGCGGAACGCGGCATCGTGGCGATCGAGAGCTCGGTCGAGGGCTACGTGGTGCCGTCGGTCGACGGGCTGCTGGGCTCGCAGGACGTCGTCGCCGTCGACGAGGTGGTGCTGCCGATCTCGTTCGACGCGTTCGTGCGTCCCGGGCACGGCCGGCTCACCGAGGCGACCGCGCACCCGCACGGGCTCGCGCAGGTCTCGCGCTTCGTCGCCGAGCTCGGGCTGCGACCCGTCCCGGCGTCGTCGAACGGGGCCGCGTGCCGGGACGCGACCGACCACCAGGTCGCCTTCGGCCCGCGCGTGTGCGGCGCGCTGTACGGCCTCGAGACGCTCGCGCAGCGTGTCGAGGACTTCGGCGGGGCGCGGACGCGGTTCCTCGTGCTGGCCCGCCGGGACGAGGCGCCCGGCCTGCTGGCCGAGGCGCGCGCGGTCCAGGAGCAGGCGGGGGCCGTGTGGCGCACCATGATGGCCGTGACGCCCGTGGTCACGGGTCCGGGGGTGCTGGCACGCATCACGACGGCGTTCGGCGACCGGGGCATCAACATGACGTCGCTGGTCGAGCGACCGCTCAAGGCGCGCGCGAACCAGTACGTGTTCGTGGTGACGTTCGACGCCGCACCCTGGGACGCCGACGCGCGCGCCCTGCTCGAGGACCTGCTGGCCGCCGGTGACTCGCTCAAGGTGCTCGGCGTGTACGCCGCGCAGCCGGGGGAGGGGTCGCTCGACGGGGTGCTGCCCGCCCACGTGCCGCACGGCAGCGTGACGGCGGAGTCCGGCGCGGCGGCGATCGACCGGGGCCTGCTGTGGTGAGCGCGTCCTTCGCCCGGGTGGCGGTGCTCGGGCTGGGCCTCGTGGGTGGTTCGCTGGCCCGCCTGCTGCAGGCGCGCGGCGTCGACGTCGTCGGGCAGGACGTGGACACCGCGACGCTCGCGGCGGCGCGTGCCGCCGGGCTGACGGCCACCGCCTCGCTCGCCGAGGCCGTCGAGGGCGCCGACCTGGTGGTGCTCGCGGTCCCGCTGCACGCCATGCGCGCCACGGCGCAGGAGGTCGCCCGGCACGTGCGCGGGGAGGCGACCGTGACCGACGTCGGGTCGGTCAAGGGGCCGGTGCGGCAGGCGGTCGAGGCGGCCGGGCTGGAGGACCGCTACGTGGGCGCGCACCCGATGTCGGGCACCGAGCACAGCGGCTTCGCCGCCTCGTCGGCGCAGCTCATGGACCGCGTCCCGTGGGCGGTGACCGTGCGGGGCACGACGGCGACCGACGACGGGGACGTCCGGCGCCTCGAGCGCCTGCTGAGGCTCGTGACGGGCCCGCTTGCGGGGACGGCCGCCGTGCTCACCG
This sequence comes from uncultured Xylanimonas sp., assembly GCA_966249365.1. Classification (GTDB taxonomy): domain Bacteria; phylum Actinomycetota; class Actinomycetes; order Actinomycetales; family Cellulomonadaceae; genus Xylanimonas. The sequence goes on from CBINDH010000071.1 coordinate 6,329, forward strand.
ACGACGTGCACGACGAGGCGGCCGCGCTCGTCAGCCACGTCCCGCACGTGCTCGCGACGCAGCTCCTCAACGCCGTGGCGGGCGCCCCCGTGCGTGACGTCGCGCTCGGGCTGGCCGCGGGCTCGTTCCGCGACGGCACGCGCGTCGCGCACACGGACCCGTCCCGGACGGAGGCGATGGTCACCGAGAACGCCGCCTGGGTGGCGCCCGCGCTGCGCAAGGCGGTGCGCGACCTGGAGGCGCTGGTCGCGGCGCTGGAGACGAACGCCCCGGTGCACGACTTCTTCCATGCCGCCGACGACGTACGCGCGCTCGGCCGGCCGGGGGAGCGCGCGCCGCGGAGCGCGGACATCACGGTCGCGCTCGAGCCCGGCTGGCCGGCGCTCGTCGTGGAGCGGTGCGTCGCCGGGGCCGTCGTCGTCGGGCTGACGGACTCCGAGGTGCTGCTCAGCCGGTGACGCCCTCCGCACCCGGGGTGCGGCGCGGGGGGCGCGGCGGGATCCGCTTCCAGGTCTCGATCGTCGACGCGTCCACGCGCAGCTCGCGCGGCGTCGTCTCGCGCGGTGCGTCGGTGCGCAGCGTCAGGCCGTCGTCGTCGACCGCGAGCACGACGGCGATGACGTCGGTCCACACCGTGCCGCGCCCGGCCGCGGCGGCCTGCGCCGACTCGTCCGGAGACAGCCGGCGGCGTACGACGACGCGCGTCCCGACGGGCAGCTCGCGCCAGGTCGCGTCGCCGGGCATGTGCGCCTCCTCGAGTGCGTCGGGCGGGTGCCGGGCCGCGCGGGGCGCCCGGCTGCTGAGATGAGCCGGCGCCGCCGTCGTGGGCGGCTCCGACCCGATACTAGAGTGGGCTCGTGACCTATGTGATCGCTCAGCCGTGCGTCGACGTCAAGGACAAGGCGTGCATCGAGGAGTGTCCCGTGGACTGCATCTACGAGGGCAAGCGCTCGCTGTACATCCACCCGGACGAGTGTGTCGACTGCGGTGCGTGCGAGCCGGTCTGCCCCGTCGAGGCGATCTACTACGAGGACGACGTCCCCGAGCAGTGGAAGGACTACTACGGCGCGAACGTGGAGTTCTTCGACGACCTGGGCTCGCCGGGCGGCGCCGCCAAGCTCGGCCTGATCGAGAAGGACCACCCGCTCGTCGAGGCCCTTCCCCCGCAGGCCTGAGCGCACCGGCATGGGCTTCGCCGACATCCGTGACCTGCCGTACCCCTGGGACACCCTGGCCGACGTCACCGCGCTCGCGCGGAGCCACCCGGACGGCGTCGTCGACCTGTCGGTCGGCACCCCCGTGGATCCGACGCCCGCCGTCGTGCGGTCTGCGCTCGAGGCGGCGTCCGACGCGCACGCGTACCCGCTGACGTACGGCACGCGCGCGCTGCGCGAGGCGGTCGTCGCGTGGTTCGCGCGACGCCGCGGCGTCCCCGGGCTGGACCCGGCGGGCGTGCTCCCGACGGTCGGCTCCAAGGAGCTCGTGGGGCTGCTCCCGTCGCTGCTGCGCCTGCGCGCCGGCGACGTCGTCGTGCACCCGGCGGTCGCGTACCCGACCTACGACGTCGGAGCGCGTCTCGCCGGCGCGACCGCGCTGGCCACCGACGACGTGGGCGCCTGGGAGGGCCGCGACGACGTCCGGCTGGTGTGGGTCAACTCGCCGTCGAACCCGACGGGTGCGGTGGCGGACGTCGACCACCTGCGGACGGTGGTCGAGGCCGCGCGACGGATCGGTGCCGTCGTCGTCTCGGACGAGTGCTACGCGATGCTGCCCTGGACGCAGGGGCTGCGGATCCCGAGCGTGCTCGACCCCGAGGTCACCGGCGGCGACCTGACGGGCCTGCTGGTCGCTTACTCGCTGTCGAAGCAGTCCAACCTCGCGGGCTACCGCGCCGCGTTCGTGGCGGGCGACCCGGCGCTCGTCTCCGACCTGCTCGCCACGCGCAAGCACCTGGGCATGATCGTCCCGCGCCCGGTGCAGGAGGCGATGGTCGCGGCGCTGGGGGACGACGCGCACGTCGACGCCCAGCGCGAGGTCTACGGCCGGCGCCGCGAGGTGCTGCGCGCCGCGCTCGAGGCGGCGGGCTGGGCGGTCGACCACTCGGAGGCGGGGCTGTACCTGTGGGTCCGTCCCGCCGACCCCGCGGACGGGGCGACCAGCCGCGAGCTGGTCGCGCGTCTGGCACGGCTCGGCATCCTCGCCGGGCCGGGGGAGTTCTACGGCACCGCGGGCGAGGGTCACGTGCGCGTCGCCCTCACGGCGACCGACGCAGCGATCGACGCGGCCGCGTCGAGACTGCACGCCTCGGCCGGCCTCTCGGTGTGACGATCGCCACAATCCTTTGCCGGCGCATGACGAGAATCTGCCGGATGCTTGCCCTGGGCGCCCTTGCAGCGGCACGATGGCAGTGTCCGCAGAGCAAGCGGATTGTGATCGTGACGGATGACGGGGGTAGGTTCCCCCACAGGTCGACGGCGTCCTGGGCGAGTGTCTCGCCGATGGCGCGCAGACCTTGCACGCGGCCACGGCGTGCACCACGCATACGTGCGGCAACCCCCACGAGAGGGCTGCGGCTCGCAGGAAGGACACCATGACGACCATCACCCATCCCGTGACCGGCGTGCAGGCACAGCTCACGGTGGGCGAGCGCAGTGTGGCGCTCCCCGTCGTCGAGGCCACCGAGGGCAACAGCGGTCTCGTCGTCTCCGCGCTGCTCAAGGAGACCGGCCTGTCGACCTACGACCCGGGATACATGAACACGGCCTCGACGCAGTCCGCGATCACGTACATCGACGGTGACCAGGGCATCCTGCGCTACCGCGGGTACCCGATCGACCAGCTCGCCGAGGGCTCGACGTTCCTCGAGGTGGCCTACCTGCTGATCTACGGCGAGCTCCCGGACGCCAAGACGCTCGCCGAGTTCACGGCCCGCGTCAACCGCCACACCCTGGTGCCCGAGCAGTTCCGCGGCTTCCTCACGGCGTTCCCGCGCGGCGGCCACCCGATGTCGATCCTCGCCTCGGCGGTCAACGCGCTCGGCACGTTCTACCCCGAGGCGCTGGACCCGCACGACGACGAGGCCGTCGACCTCGCGACCGTGCTCATCCTGGCGAAGATCCGCACCATCACGTCGTACGTGCACCGCTCGATGCGCGACGAGCCGCTGCTCTACCCCGACTACGCGCGCGGCTACGTCGAGGACTTCCTGCGCATGTCCTTCGGCGTGCCCTACCAGCAGTGGGACGCCGACCCGGTCGTCGCCTCCGCCATGGACAAGCTGCTCATCCTGCACGCCGACCACGAGCAGAACTGCTCCACGTCGACGGTGCGCATGGTGGGATCCTCGAACGCCAACGTGTTCGCGTCGGTCGCGGCGGGCATCAACGCGCTGTCCGGCCCGTCGCACGGCGGCGCCAACGAGGCGGTGCTGCTCATGCTCGAGCGCATCCACTCGGGCGGCGACTCCGTCGAGGACTTCATGCGGAAGGTGAAGAACAAGGAGGACGGCGTCCGCCTCATGGGCTTCGGCCACCGCGTCTACAAGTCGTACGACCCGCGCGCCGCCATCGTCAAGAAGCACGCCGACGCCGTGCTCGACGCGATCGGCGTCACCGACCCGCTCCTCGACATCGCCCGCGGGCTCGAGGAGATCGCCCTGTCGGACGACTACTTCGTGGAGCGCAAGCTCTACCCGAACGTCGACTTCTACACGGGCCTGATCTACAAGGCCATGGGCTTCTCGCCGGCCATGTTCACGCCGCTGTTCGCGCTGGGCCGCATGCCCGGCTGGATCGCGCAGTGGCGCGAGATGATGAAGGACCCGGCCACGAAGATCGGCCGCCCGCGGCAGATCTACATCGGCGCCACCGAGCGGGAGTACGTGCCGATCGACCAGCGCTGACCCACTGCCGGTTGAGCCCCGTCGAAACCGCGGCCCTGCCGGTTGAGCCCCGTCGAAAC
>CBINDH010000072.1:0-10237 GCA_966249365.1 uncultured Xylanimonas sp.
GGGATCCACGGACTCCGTGGGGGTCGGGGCCGCCGCCGGCGACGCGGCCGCCCGGGCCTGGTCCTGGAGCACTCCCGCGACGCTCTGCGTGACGGCGACGGCCCCGATGGCGACCGTGAGGCCGAGGGTCGTCAGCCCGGCGATCATCAGGGCGCGGCGGTCCCTACGGCGCGGCGCGGGCGCGCGGTCGGGCCGGTTGTCGTCCATGGGTGTTCCTCCTGGTCGTGGGTGGTGTGCGCGACGCTAGTGCGCACGCCACCTCAGGCCGGCGGGTTATCCACAGGCTCCCCGCCCACCACGACGAGCCGCGTCGTCGGGCGGGTGAGCGCGACGTAGAGGTCTCGTTCGCCGCCCTCGCGGGCGCCCCGGATGCCGTCCGGGTCGACGACGACGACGGCGTCCCACTCCAGGCCGCGCGCCTGGGAGACGGGGAGGACGCGGTCGGCGCCCGCCCCGGCGAGGGCGGCCTCCGCGGCGGCCACCTCGGTGTCGGCCACGATGACGCCGACGAGGCCGCCGGCGGCCACCTCCTGCTCGACGACCTCGCGGACCACCCCCTGCTGGTTGAGCTTGTCGAAGCCGCCTGTCGTCGACGTGGGGGTGGTTTCGACGGGCTCAACCAGCACAGGCGTGGTTTCGACGGGCTCGGCCGGCAGCGGCGCGGCCACGCGGCGGACCGGCGGGCCCGTGCGGATCGCGCGCGAGCGCGGCTGGCCGGGCGCGATCGACGCCAGCAGCGGCTCGGCCGCGGCCAGCACCTGTGCCGTCGTCCGGTAGCACACCGTGAGCGTGTGGACCTCGGCACGGCGGGCCACCTCCCCGAGCGCCTCGTCCCACGTGCGCGCGACAGTCGCGGCACCCGCCTGGGCAAGGTCGCCCACGATCGTCATCGAGCGGCCCGGGCACCGGCGCAGCACGGCCCGCCACTGCATGGGCGTGAGCTCCTGTGCTTCGTCGACGACGACGTGCCCGAACGTGCGGCCGTCCGGCCCGTCGAGCAGCCACGCGGCCTCGTCGAGGAGCGGCAGGTGCGCGTCGGTCCAGCGCTTGCGCCGACGACCCAGCACCTCCGCGACCACGTCCTCGGCCGTGAGCCGCGGCCACACCGCCTCGACCGCCGCGTCGACCACCGGGTCGCCCGCGAGCGAGTCGCGCAGCGCCTGCGGGTCCAGCTCCGCGAGCGCCGCCTTGTGCCCGAAGACGCCGCCCTCGTCGGGGGCGAAGCCGAGCCGGGCGAGGTCCGCGGCCACGGCCTTCTCGACGTCGAACCGCCCCGCGAGCACCTCCATGTCCTCGTCCATCCGGGCGAGGAAGACGCGGGCACGATCCTGGACCTCGTCGGTGAGCGCGTCGGTGACGAGCTCGACGAACACCTCGCGCGCCGGGTGGTGGGCCAGGCCGGTGGCCTGCGCGGTCGCGCGCGCCTCGGCGATCTCGGCGGCGGACAAGGTGATGCGGTCGCCCGCGATGGTGACGGTCAGGCTCCCGCCCGGTGCCTGGTGCCCCTGGACGGTGCGGCGCAGCTTCGTGGCGACGCGCTCGTCGCCGAGCCGGCGGCGCAGGTCGTCGGATGCCCGGCCGGGCGCGTCGACGCCGAGCGCGTCGGCGAGCAGCCGCGTCGGTGTCGAGAGCTCGACGTCGTTCTCGCCGAGAGACGGCAGGACCTGGCCGATGTACTCCAGGAACCGCGGGTCCGGGCCGAGCACCAGCACTCCGTCGGCGCGTGCCTCGTCGAACATCGCGAGCACGTACGCGGCCCGGTGCAGCGCGACGACGGTCTTGCCCGTGCCCGGCCCGCCGTCGACGACCGTGACGCCGCGGTGCGGCGACCGCACGACGGCGTCCTGCTCGGCCTGGAGCGTCGCGACGACCTCGCGCATGCGACCCGTGCGCCCCGCCGACATGGCGGCCAGCAGCGGCCCGTCACCGACGACGTCGCCCGGGCGCGGGTCGCCGTCGAGCACCTCGTCGCTGACGCTCGCCACCGTGCGGCCCTCGAGGGTCAGGTGCCGGCGGCGGCGCAGCCCGAGCGTCGTCGCGGGGGTCGCCGCGTAGAAGGGGCGGGCGGCGTCGGCACGCCAGTCGATGAGCAGGGGCTCGCCGTCGGCGTCCGTGAGGCCGGTGCGGCCGATGTGCAGCCTCGAGCCGTCGACGCCGTCGATCCGCCCGAAGCACAGAGCGTGCTCCGCCGCCGCGAGCGCGGCCCGCCGCCGGGTCACCATCGCCAGCCGCTCCTCGCGGAGGTCGGCCGTCGCGTCGCGCCGCAGCGACGCCGCCTCGGCCGCGAGACGGGCCGCGTCGTCGTCGAGCACGGCGAACATCGCGTCGACGTGCCGCTGCTCCACCGCCCTCGGGTCGAGACCGTGGTGCGGGGGCGCGGACTGCGGGACGGCGTGCGGCACTGGCTCTCCTTGCGTCGGGGGCCCCTGTCGAACGCGCACGAGGCCGGACATGTTCCCACCGTGGCCGGGGCGGCGCGACCGGAGCCGGCGCACCGCCCGCGGCACGAGGCGCGCGGGTAGCCTCGACGGGGTGACCGACCCCGTGCACACCGCCAGGGCGCAGCTCGCTGCGCTCGCCGCCGATCCCACGTTCCCCGGCCCCTGGCCGCACGCCCGCGGCGCGATGGACGACGACGCCGCCCGTGCTGCCGCGGTGCTCATCCTGTTCGGGGTGCTCGACGGCCTCCCGGCCGACCATGACGCGCAGCACCAGGCCGTCTCGTGGGACCTGGACCTCCTCCTGCTGCGCCGGGCGGCGACGCTGAGCTCGCACGCCGGGCAGGTGGCGTTCCCGGGCGGTCGGCTCGACCCGGGCGAGGACGCCGTCGCCGCGGCCCTGCGGGAGGCGCAGGAGGAGACCGGGCTGGACCCCGCCGGCGTGCGGGTGCTGGGGACGCTCGCGCCGCTGCCGATGCCCGTGAGCAACCACGTCGTGACGCCCGTGCTGGGGTGGTGGGAGGCGCCGTCGCCGGTCGGCGTCGTCGACGTCGGGGAGTCCGCGTACGTCTTCCGCGCGCCCGTGGCGGACCTGCTCGACCCCGTGAACCGCTACACGTCGGTGCTCCGGCGCGGCGGGCAGACGTGGCGCGGCCCGGCGTGGCTGCTCACGGTCGACGACGTCCAGCAGCTCGTGTGGGGGTTCACGGCTGGAGTGCTCGACGCCCTGTTCACCCACCTGGGCTGGGCGGAGCCCTGGGACACGAGTCGCGAGCTCGAGATCCCGTGAAAGCCGAGATCGACATCACCGTCGCCCTCGCGGCGGCGCTGCTGCGCGAGCAGCATCCCGACCTCGCGCACCTGCCGCTGCGGGTCGCCGCGAACGGCTGGGACAACGTCATGGTCCGCGCGGGCGACGAGCTCGTCCTGCGGCTCCCCCGCCGCGCCGTCGCCGCACCGCTGCTGACGAACGAGCGCGGCGCGCTCATCCACCTCGCCCCCCGGCTCGCCGCTGCGGTTCCGGACGTCGCGGTGCCGCTCCCGGTGCGCGACGGGTCGCCGAGCGACGCCCTGGGCTACCCGTGGTCGTGGAGCGTCCTGCGCTGGGTCGACGGCGTGCGCGCGGCGGCGACGCCCGTGAAGTCGCGCCGCGTGTGGGCCTCCACGCTGGGGCGCTTCCTCGCGGCCCTCCACCAGCCCGTCGCGGAGGGTGTCGAGATCCCGCGTAACCCGTTCCGCGGCGTCGCGCTGCGCGACCGGCTCCCGCCCGCGATCGACCTGTCCGGCCGCGCGGGCGAGCTCTGGCGGGCGGCGCTTCACGCACCCGACCACGACGGCCCGCCCGTGTGGATCCATGGCGACCCGCACCCCGCGAACCTCGTCGTCGCCGGCGGGCCGCCCGAACGGCTCGCCGCCGTCGTCGACTTCGGTGACGTCACCGCGGGCGACCCGGCGAGCGACCTCGGCACCCTCTGGCTCACGTTCGACTCCGCCGGGCGCGCGGCATGCCGCGCGGCGATGGCCGCGGCCGGAGCGCGATGGGACGAGGCCACCTGGGCCCGCGCCCGCGGGTGGGCGCTGATCTTCACCGCCGCGATGCTCGCCCACCCGGACGAGCACCCGACGCTCGTCCCGATCGGCGAGCACGGGCTCGCGGCGCTCCTCGACGAGCACTGACTGCCGGGCCGGCGCGGGCAGCCTGGTCTAGCGTCGGTCCATGGCCGACAAGTCACCCGCCACGACGTTCACCGACGCCGACCCGTCCGCGTTCGTCGACGCCGTCGAGCACCAGGTCCGGCGCCGCGACGCGCTCACCCTCCTCGAGCTCATGCGGCGCGCCACCGGGCAGGAGCCGAGGATGTTCGGCCGGTCGATCGTCGCCTTCGGCGCCTACGACTACACGTACCCGAGCGGGCACTCGGGGACCGCGGGCGCGGCGGCGTTCGCTCCGCGCAAGGGTGCGACCGTCCTCTACTTCCCCGAAGGCCTGGACGCGCACGAGGAGAGCCTGAGGCGCCTCGGCCCGCACACGACGGGCGTCGGCTGCCTCTACCTCAAGAACCTCGACGACGTGGACCTGACCGTGCTCGAGGAGATGGTGCACGAGTCGTACGCGACGGTCACCTCGGGCGTCTTCGGCCGGCGCGCCCGCGAGGGCGGCGGGGCCTGAGGCTCACTGCCGACGCCGGCCGCGCTGGACGGCCCACGCGGCGATCACCCCGAACAGGGCGGCCCACAGGACGACGTTGAGGACCAGCATCGCGAGCGAGTCCTCCGGCCCCAGACCGTTGCCCGCGATGGTCACGCCCTCGAGCTGCGGCCAGCGCGCGAGGCCGGCGTACCCGTACATGGGCGTGAACCGCGCGATCTGCAGCATCGTCCCGGACAGCGGCACGAACAGGTTGCCGAGGAACGCGAACACCACGAGCGCCGCCGACGCGATCGATACGGAGCTCTCGGACTTGAAGGTCTGCGCGACCGCCAGGCCGAAGAGCGCGAACAGGCCGGACCCGAGCCAGGCGATGAGCGCCGTCCCGATCCAGACCTTCGCCGGTGCGTCGGCGCCGGTCGCCCACCCCGCGATGAACACCGCGGCGATGGCCGCGGCCGCGACGAGCAGCGAGACGATCACCTTGGTGGCCACATAGCCCGCCGGGCGGAGCCGGGTCAGGCCGAGCTGCCGCCCCCAGCCCTGCATGAGCTCGATGGCGGCCATGCCGGCGATCGCCGTCGTCGCGGTCGACGCGCCGTACAGCGACATGGAGACCATGACGTAGAACTTCACGTTGGCGTTCCCGGCGATCTCGGAGCCGTCGGCGAACGTCGACCCGAAGACGAGGTACATGAGCACCGGCAGGCCGATGATGAAGGACATGTTCCCGACGTCGCGGAGGTTGCGGACGAGGTCGATCCGCACGTAGGTGAGGTTCATCAGCTGGCCTCCGCCTCGGTCAGCGCGAAGAAGGCCGACTCGAGCGTCGGCCGCGTGATCTCCAGGTCCCGTGCTCCGATGCTGCCCAGCAGCAGGCGGGCGACGTCGTCGGACGACGTCGCGACCACCTCGACGCGGTCGCCGGTGAGCGTGACGTCGTGGACGCCGGGCACCGCGCGCAGCGCCGCGAGGGCGGCGTCGCGGCCGGCCTCGGGAAGGGTCGCCAGGAGACGGCGGTCCCCGACCATCTCGCGCAGCTCGTCGGTGGGGCGGTCGGCGCGGATGCGGCCGTGGTCGATGAGGATGGTGCGCGGCGCGTACGCCTGCGCCTCCTCGAGGTAGTGGGTGGCGAAGACGACCGTGCGGCCCTCATGGGTCTCGGCCTGCATGGTCTCCCAGAAGTCGCGGCGGGCCGCCGCGTCCATCCCGGCGGTGGGTTCGTCGAGGATGAGGAGCTGGGGGTCGGGCAGCAGCGCGAGCGCGAACCTCAGCCGCTGCTGCTCGCCGCCCGAGCACTGGTTGACCTTGCGGTCCGCGAGCGGGCCGAGGCCCGTGCGCTCGATGACGGACGCGACCCGGTGGTCGGCGCCCTGGAGCGCGGCGATCGCGCGCACCGTCTCCTCGACCCGCAGGTCGCGCAGCAGGCCGCCGGTCTGCAGGACGGCGGAGATCAGGCCGGAGTACACCGCCTTGCGCGGCGCCACGCCGAGCACCTCGACGACGCCCGAGGTCGGCGGGATGAGGCCGAGCACGATGTCGAGCGTGGTCGTCTTGCCGGCGCCGTTGGGGCCGAGGAAGGCGACGATCTCGCCGGGTGATATCTCGACGTCGATGCCGTCGACTGCGACGACCGGGCCGGTGTCGCTCCTGCTGGGGTACTCCTTGCGCAGCCCGGAGACGCGCAGTGCTGGGGTGGGCATGCGCTCAATCTGCCGAACACAGCCCTGTCGGCGCTAGGGGCACGCCGGAACTGACCCCGATTCTCAGAAGCCGGATGCTCCGTGCGCCTCCAGCGAGATGCGGGCGGCCCGCTCGGCGCGCACGTACGCCTCGGTGTCACCCATGAGCACCGACAGGTCGTCGGCGAGCTCGAGGAAGGCCCTCAGCTCGAAGACCACCTGCTCGGGTTCGGTCCCGGGCGCCAGCTCGCCCTTGCCGACGGCCACCTGGACCTGGTGGGTCAGGTACGCGTTCCACTCGGCGACCTCCTCGACGACGGCGTCGCGGACGGGCCCGGAGGGCATCGCGTCGGCGGCGCGCCGGAAGAAGCACCCGCCCGCGAACACGCGGTCGCGCGAGTACGCCAGCCACCGTTGCGCGAGCGCCCACACGCGCGGCAGTCCCCGTTCGGCGACCCGCGCCGGCTCGACGACGGTCTCGAGGAAGACCTCCCGTGCGCGGCCCACGGTGGCGAGCTGCAGCCCTTCCTTCGAGCCGAACAGTCCGGCGATGCCGCTCTTGGTCACCGGGGCGGACTCCGCGAGGCGCCCGAAGCTCAGCCCGTCGAGCCCGTTGAGGGAGGCGTCGTGCACGGCGTGGTCCAGCACCGCGCGGCGGGTCCGGGCTCCACGAGCGAGCCGCGCGTCGGCGGGCTGCTTGACGGTCGCTGGGCTTTCCATGGTGACAACTGTACGACCGTGCGCATACTGTGGCTCTCGCGACACTATGCGTACGATCGTTCGTTCTCTTTGAGGGAGACTCCGATGGACCCGCTCGTCACCCCCGCCCCCCGACGCCCCCGACGTCGCGCCCGCCCGAGCCAGACCGCCGTACGACTGGCGGTCGGCGCACTCGGCACCCTGGCCCCGGGCGCCGCCGTCGACGTCTCCGCGCGGCTCATGGCTCACGTCGGACCCCCGGCACGCGTGCGCGAGCGCGACCGCGACGTCCACGACCGCGCGCGCCGCGGCGTGATCCACGTCGGCAGCGAGCGCGTGGTCACCTACCAGTGGGGCGACGACGACTCCCCCACCGTCCTGCTCGCGCACGGCTGGCAGCTCCGCGCCTCCCGGCTGGCGACGCTCGTCCGCGCCTTCGAGGAGGCGGGCCTGCGCGTGCTCGCGTTCGACGCCGTCGCGCACGGCGAGTCGAGCGGGCGCAGCGCGAACATGTTCCAGTTCGTCGCGGCGCTCGACGCGCTCGCCGACGAGGTCGTCTCGCGCGGCGGCGAGGTCGTCGGTGTCGTCGGGCACTCGCTCGGCGGGCTCGCAGCCGGCGTCGCCGTCCGCGACGGGCTGCCCGCACCGCGCTGGGCCGCCATCGGCGCACCCGCCGGCATGGCGCCCATCGCCCAGGTGTTCGCCGCGATGGTCGGCCTGCCGTCACGGCTCGTGCCCGACCTGCTGGACGCCGCATCGCAGCGCTTCCTCGACGACGCCACGGCGTGGCGCCGCGCCGAGCTCGCGATCCGCCCGGCACCGCCCGCCGCGGCCGCGCTGTTCGTGCGCGACGTCGACGACGCCATGGCGCTGCCGGGCGACGCGCGCCGCCTGCATGCCGCCCACGAGGGCAGCGAGCTGCTCGTGACGGCAGGGCTCGGGCACAACGGCGTGCTGGACGACCCGGAGGTCTGCGCGGCCGTCGTCGGGCACGTGACCGGCGTGCGCGTCACCGGCTGAGACGCGACGGCGCCCCGCCCTTCCCGGCAGGAAGGACGGGGCGCCGTCGACGCGCTCCGGGTGTCAGGCCACCAGGCTCCGCAGCACGTACTGCAGGATGCCGCCGTTGCGGTAGTAGTCGGCCTCACCGGGGGTGTCGATGCGGACGACGGCGTCGAACTCGACGACCGAGCCGTCCGCCTTCGTCGCCCGCACGGCCACGGTCGACGGCGTGACGCCGTCGTTGAGCGCCGTGATGCCCGAGATGTCGAACACCTCGGTGCCGTCCAGGCCCAGCGAGTCGGCGTTCTGCCCGGCCGGGAACTGCAGCGGCAGCACGCCCATGCCGATGAGGTTCGATCGGTGGATGCGCTCGAACGACTCGGTGATGACCGCCTTGACGCCCAGCAGCGCCGTGCCCTTGGCCGCCCAGTCACGCGACGAGCCCGAGCCGTACTCCTTGCCGCCGAGCACCACGAGCGGGGTGCCCTGCGCGGCGTAGTTCTGGGCGGCGTCGTAGATCGCGGCCTGCTCGCCGGTGGTGAAGTCCTTCGTGAACCCGCCCTCGACGCCGTCGAGGAGCTGGTTCTTCAGGCGGATGTTCGCGAACGTGCCGCGGATCATGACCTCGTGGTTGCCACGGCGCGAGCCGTAGGAGTTGAAGTCACGACGCTCGACGCCGTGCTCGGCGAGGTAGCGGCCTGCGGGCGAGTCCGGCTTGATGGAGCCCGCCGGGGAGATGTGGTCCGTCGTGACCGAGTCGCCCAGCTTGGCCAGCACGCGAGCGCCCGTGATGTCGGCGACCGGGGCCGGGGTGGCCTCCATGCCGTCGAAGTACGGGGGCTTGCGCACGTAGGTGGACTCGGGGTCCCACGCGAAGGTCGAACCCGTGGGGATCTCCAGCGCACGCCAGCGCTCGTCGCCCTGGAACACGTCGGCATAGTCGGACTCGAACATCTCCCGGTCGATCGACGCGGCGATGGTCTGCTCGACCTCCTCCGGCGTCGGCCAGATGTCCTTGAGGAAGACGTCGTTGCCGTCGGCGTCCGTACCCAGCGGCTGGGTGTCGAAGTCGAAGTCCATCGTGCCGGCCAGGGCGTAGGCGATGACCAGCGGCGGGGACGCCAGGTAGTTCATCTTGACGTCGGGGTTGATGCGGCCCTCGAAGTTGCGGTTGCCCGACAGCACCGAGACGACCGACAGGTCGTGCTCGTTGACGGCGGCCGAGACCTCGTCGGGCAGCGGGCCCGAGTTGCCGATGCACGTGGCGCAGCCGTAGCCGACCAGGTGGAAGCCGAGCTTCTCGAGGTACGGCCACAGGCCGGCCTTCTCGTAGTAGCCCGTGACGACCTGCGAGCCCGGGGCCATCGACGTCTTGACCCACGGCTTGGCCGCGAGGCCCTTCTCGACGGCCTTCTTCGCGAGCAGCGCGGCAGCCAGCATGACGGACGGGTTCGACGTGTTGGTGCACGACGTGATCGAGGCGATGACGACGTGGCCGTGGTCGAGCTCGGTCGCGGTCCCGTTCTCCAGCGTGAGCGGGACGACCTTGTGCGGACGGTGCGCGATGTCGCCGTGGACGGCCTCGACCGGGGCGTCGGTCGCGTCGTCGTGCCCGACGGCGACCGGGTCGGACGCCGGGAACGACTCGGCCGAGGCCTCGTCGAGACCGGTGAGCGAGCCGTTGCGGAACGGGGCGGCCTCGGACGAGTCGACGTAGTCGAGGATCGAGCTCGCGAACGACTCCTTCGCCTCGGACAGCTCGATGCGGTCCTGCGGGCGCTTCGGGCCGGCGATCGACGGGACGACCGTCGACAGGTCGAGCTCGAGGTACTCGGAGAACACGGGCTCGGGCGAGCTGGGGTCGAGCCAGAGGCCCTGCTCCTTGGCGTACGCCTCGACGAGGGCGATCTGCTCCTCGCTGCGGCCCGTCAGGCGAAGGTAGTCGATGGTCACGGAGTCGATCGGGAAGATCGCCGCGGTCGAGCCGAACTCGGGCGACATGTTGCCGATCGTGGCGCGGTTGGCCAGCGGCACCTGCGCGACGCCCGCGCCGTAGAACTCGACGAACTTGCCCACCACACCGTGCTTGCGCAGCATCTGCGTGATCGTCAGCACGACGTCGGTCGCGGTCACGCCCGACGGGATCGAGCCCGAGAGCTTGAAGCCGACGACGCGCGGGATGAGCATCGACACGGGCTGGCCGAGCATCGCGGCCTCGGCCTCGATGCCGCCGACGCCCCAGCCGAGCACGCCCAGGCCGTTGACCA
>CBINDH010000073.1:0-10177 GCA_966249365.1 uncultured Xylanimonas sp.
CACGGGCCTTCAGCTTCAGCGCCCCACCAGAACGGAGCTCGCGGAAGAGCACCTCGCCCTGCGCGTCCCGGAACGTCACCTCACATGCCGACGTCGCATAGCCCGTCTGGTAGTCACGGCCCTGCCGGGCGTGCAGCTCGACGGTCAGAGCGCCCTGCGTCAGGCGGGCACTCGCCCCCTCGATCTCGATGACGGGCACGGGCTGCTCGGCCGGCGTCAGGAGGGCCCAGTCGGAGTCGATGATGGGACCGCTCCGGCGGGCCCTGACGCGCACCGCGTTCGCTCCCCAGGCATCGATGACGAGCGTCTCGCCGTCGCCGGTCCACGTCAGGCGGTGAGAGTCCGCCACGAAAAAGGTCATGAGTGTCCATCCATCCAGATCGAACGCCCGGGACGTACGCCGAGCGGAGCACCGACTTCGAGCCTCGACCAGAAGTCGGGCCAGGTCTGCCGGTCAGTCCTTGACGGCACCTGCGGTCACACCCGCGGCGACATAGCGCTGGGCGAAGACCAGGAGCAGCGCCGTCGGGATCGAGGCGAGCACGGCGGTCGCCATGACGCCGTTCCAGTTCGTGACCTCGGCGCCGATGAACCTGAAGAGCGCGAGGGTCATCGGCATGATCTTGTCTCCGGACGTCAGCGTCCTGGCGTTGAGGAAGTCGCCCCACGAGAAGAGGAAGGCGAACAGCCCCGCCGTGACGACGGCGTTGCGGCTCAGGGGAAGCACGATCGCCGTGAAGGTCCGGAACCTGCCGGCGCCGTCGATCCGTGCCGCCTCGAGCACCTCGTCCGGGATGGTCCTCATGAACGCCTGGAGGAGGATGATCGCGAACGGCACGGACGCCGTCGAGTTGGCCAGGATCAGCCCGAAGTAGGTGTTGAGGAGCCCGACCTGCTTGTAGAGGGCGAACAACGCGGTGACGAAGACGACGCTCGGGATCATCTGGGCGATGAGGAACACGAACATCACGACGCCGGATCCCGGAGCCTTGAGCTTGCTCATGCCGTACGCCGCCGGGAGCGACACCAGGAGTGCCAGGACGACGGTGCCGAGCCCGATGACGAGGCTGGTGCCCATCGCCGGCAGGTTCCGCTCGATCGCGAGCTGGTACCCCTCGAAGGTCGGGTGCACCGGGAACATGTAGGGCGGGATCCTGCCCAGATCATGCGACCGCGTCAGCGAGACGTTGACCATCCAGTAGAGCGGGAACAGCAGGAAAGCGCAGATGAGGAGCCCGATGACGACGTTGGAGCCCCGGCGCAGACGCTTGGTTCTCATGCCGACACCTCCTTGCGCTGCGCGCGGATGTAGAGCATGCCGAACACCAGCGCGACGACGAAGAGGACCGACGCCACGGTCGCGCCCATGCTCAGGCTCTGGTCCATGCCACCCTCGAAGGAGAACTTGTACGACCACGTGGCCAACGTCTGCGAGCTGTTGCCCGGCCCGCCCTCGGTGATGACCCAGACGATGTCGAACGCCTTGATCGTGTAGATGAGTCCGAGCAGCAGGGTCACGGCCGTCACCGGACGCAGGAGCGGCCAGCTCACCGACCAGAACCTGCGCCACGCCCCGGCCCCGTCCAGCGCCGCGGCCTCGTAGAGGGTCTGCGGGATGCTCTGAAGCCCGCCGTACATGAGCACGAGGTTGAAGGGGATGCCGAGCCAGATGTTGGCGAGGATGACACCCCACAGCGACCAGCTCGGGTCGGAGAGCCACCCGATGTCCGTCCCCAGAAGGGTGTTGATGATCCCCGTGTCCTTGAAGAGCATCCACCGCCACGTCGTCGCCGAGACGATCACCGGCAGCAGCCACGGGATGAGGATCAGCGCCCGGAACAGCGTCGACAGCGGGAACTTGCGCGTGAAGAAGACGGCGAGCGCGAGTCCTGCCGCGAACTGGAAGACGAGGCTCACGACGGTGAAGAGGAGCGTGTTGATGACGACGGTGGTGAAGTCGGGATGGCTCAGGATCGCCCGGTAGTTGGCCAGCCCGACGAAGTCGGCCTGGCCGGTGAAGAACGACTGGAAGTTGTACTCCTGAAGGCTCAGCTGCCCGGTCCGCAGGATCGGGTAGACGAAGAAGATCAGGATGTAGACAACGACCGGAGCGATGAACCCGAACGCCATCAGCTTGGTCTTGCGGCCCGCCCGGCGGCGGGCGGCAGCACGACTCTCGTCGTCCTGCCGGCCCGCCTCGGGCACGACGCCCACGGTGCTTGAGCTCATGTCGACGGGATCAGTTCGTCGCTGCGGCCTGAGCGTCGGCGAGCGCCTGTGCGGGCTCGGACATGCCGGCGACCGCGCCGGAGAGCGCCTCACCCAGCCGGGTGGCGACGGACTGGTACTCCGAGCCCAGGTCCTCCGTCCGAGCGCGGGCAGCGCCGACGGCGGCCACCCACGGCACGAGGCGCTCGTCGCTCGCGGCCTGCTCCTCCGCCTGGTCGGCGTAGGGCGAGATGTACGTCTGGCCCTCGAGGAACGCGGAGAGGTTCTCGCGCGAGGTCATGCAGTTGACGACCTTTCCGGCCGCGGCGATGCGGGCGGCGTCACCGGTGTTCACCGGGAGCGCGAACTCGCCACCGAGCGGGCTGGCAGCCTCGCCGCCGTTCTTCGCGGGGAGCGGCACGACGCCGTAGTTGACGCCTGCCTCGTCGAGGTTGTTGAGCTGCCAGGTCCCGTTGACCATCATCGCGAACTGCCCGGACGCGAACCGGTCGCGCACTTCCTGCTGGTTGAGGGTCACCACCTCGCTGGAGACCGTGCCGTCGGCGACGAGGTCGGTCCAGAACTGCAGCGCCTCGACCGCCTCCGGCGTCGAGATGTCGTCGAGCTCGGCACCCGCGCCCCAGAAGAACGGCAGGAACTGGAACGTCCCCTCCTGGTCGGGGCGAGCGGAGAACCCGAACCCGAACTGCTTCTGGGCGGGGTCGGTGAGGGCCTCGGCGGCCGCCTTCAGCTCGGCCCAGTTCGTCGGCGGGGTGATGCCCTTGGCGTCGAGGAGGTCCTTGTTGTAGTAGAGGGCCAGCGTGTTGGCGCCGATGGACGCGCCGTAGGTCTTCCCGTCGACCACGCCCGAGGCCATGATGTTGGGCTGCATCTCGGAGGTGTCGACGCCCGAGGTCTCGTTGTCGGCGAGCACCCCGGTGACGGCGTACTGGCTGACGTTCGGGTTGTCGTGGACCACGATGTCGGGCAGCGTCCCCGAGGCGGCAGCCTGCGTGAACTGGTCGCCGAGAGCCGTGCTGACGGTCCGCTCGATCGTGATGCCCGTCGCGGCCTGGCACGACGAGATGACCTTCTCCCACGGGCTGGAGCCCGTGTTGTACTGCGTGAACCCGTCCCACAGCGTCACCGAGGTGACCTCACCGCCGTCCGAACCGCCATCGCTCGAGCTCTCGGCGCTGCAGGCGCCGAGGGCGGCGATGGCCATGGCCGCGGTGAGCGCAGTGCCGGTGATGGACCTGAACCTGGTCACAGTCTTCCTCCTCGAAGGTGTGTCGATACCGCGCTCCGTTGTCGCGGTGAACCGGTTCACCACCGGTCGATCTGCACCGTAGACCAGGGTTCGGGAGTGCGCAAGGCTGAGGTCAGGCTCCCAGGCCGCGCCCGGGCGAACCGATCGACCCCTTCTCGTGGAGCACTGCCGGGAGGAGGTCGATGACGCCGCGCGGGCCGCCACCGAGCTCCGCGATGGCGAGATCGACCGCCCGCTCGACCATCGACCTCCCGGGAAGGTCCAGGACGGACGTCGACGGATGCGAGACCGCGAACTCGTCGATCGGAGCGATCGCGACGATCGAGACGTCGTCAGGAACTCCGGTGCCCTGCTCGCGCAGCAGGTCGTAGAGCCAGTCGATGCCCCCGACCGCCTCGACGATGATCGCGGTCACCCCCGGCAGCACCGCCTTGACCTCCGCCAGCCAGCTCGCGACGTCGGCCTTCGTGGTTCCGCACGGGAGATAGACGCCCGAGGTGTCGTCGCGCGAGCACTCCGCGGCGAATTCCTCGCGGAGCAGGCGCCGGTGCGCCAGCTCCCGCCCGGGCTTCGGCTCGGGCGAACCCATGACGGCGATCCGCTCGTGCCCCTTCTCGCGAAGCGCGCGCACCATGGTCCGCATCGCCGCGGCGAAGTCCAGGTCCACCGCACTCAGGCCCCGGGAGTCGGGGGGCGCGCCGATCAGGACCGTCGGATGACCGGTCTCGGCGAGGTATGCCACTCGAGAGTCGGAGACCTCGATGTTCATCAGCAGCAGGGCGTCCGCGAGGATGTCGCCGGCCAGCTCGTCCTCCCCGCGGCCCATGACGAGCACGTCGTATCCGTGCGGGTTCGCGGCATACATGGCCGCGCGGACGAACCGCATGAAGATGTCCACCGCGGTCGAGGGCGTCGACGGAGAGATCGGGGCCAGCAGCCCCAGGACCTTTGTGCGCCCCGTCGACAACGCGCGAGCCGTCGGCGAGGGCCTGTACCGGAGCTTCTCGATGCTCTCCCGCACGCGCCGGACCGTCTGCTCGGGGAGCTGCTTGCTCCCGGTCAGGACATAGGAGACGGTGCTCGGAGCCACACCGGCGTCGGCCGCCACGTCACGGATGGTGGCCTGCCGCACCCGGTTCGCCCCATTGCTCATCGCACAAGTATCGGACAGCCCACGACAACCCACTCCCGCCGAGATGGCACTTCTCGTCGGGTCTCGGGGTGATGAACCGACCGGAAGTGCCATCTCGGCGGGAGTTGGCGCGGGGGGTCAGGGGGTTCCGTCCGTCAGCATCGACATCAGGGCCGCCCGGTGGGCGCGGTACGCCTTCGTGCCCTGGCGGGTCACGCTGAACGTCGTCGTCGAGCCGGGGCCGCGGCCGTGCTTGGTGGACTTGACGTAGCCCGCGGCCTCGAGGGCGGACATCTGCTTGGACAGGTCGGAGTCGGCGAGGCCGAGGTGCTCGCGCAGGAACGCGAAGGTGGCGGACTCGGCGCCCACGAGGATGGCCATCGCGGCCAGCCGCTTGGGTGCATGGATCACCGGGTCGAGGTCGGCGAGGCTCATGCGGCGTCGCCGGCCTGGATGCCGAGCCGCGCGCGGGCCACAGTCGCCATGCGGGCGTAGTGCACCTCGTACACGGCGAGTCCCGCCGTCACGAGACCGAAGGTCACGGCAGCCGCGACGAGCGGCCCGGCCGACCACCAGACGAGCCCGACGACGACGGCGACGAGCCCGAGCCCGGCAAGGTACCGGCGGTAGGCACCACGGATCTCGGACGGCGCGCTCCGACCGAGCGAGGGGAAGGCGCCATAGCGGGCCTTCACGAACCCCATGACCGCGGACAGCACGACCACGGCTGCCGCGATCGACGCGGTGAAGAGCCCGGGACGCTCGCCGTAGAAGGCGAAGCACGCGACGAACCCGGCGTAGATCAGGCCCATCGCCGGCGGATACCAGCGCGGGGTCTCGGGGTAGACGACGTAGGGCAGGGCCTCGGCGCGCTCCAGCTCGCGCAGCTGCTGTGCGGGGTCGAGGTCTTCGGGACGAGCGCCAGTGGTTTCCATACCGGAAACCTTACGGAGTACTTTCCACTTGCGCAAGAGTTAAGTTCTGGGACGGACGAGGGCCCGGACCATGACGGTCCGGGCCCTCGCGGCGCCGCGGGAGTGAGCGTCAGTCCACGGCGGGCACGGCGAGCTCGATCAGCTCCCGTGCCTGCTCGACGAACCACTGGCCGGCAGCCGGGTCGACCATGTTGCGCTCGGGGTCGAGCGGGCCGCCCAGACCGCGGTAGCACAGGCCGTCGGACTCGCCCGGCACCTTGATCCAGAGGTAGCCGGCGACCAGCGGGTCACCGGTGTCGAGCGTCGGGCGCAGACCCAGCCCGCGTCCGGGCGGGTTGCACCAGTCCTCAGGGTCGCCCGGGTAGGCGATGTCCGACGTCGTCGGGTCCCACGGGCCGAGGCCGTTGCGGGAGGTGTCGACGACGAACCGCGTCGTCGGCGTCACGTCGCCGAGCTGCATGGCGTACCGGGAGTCGACCCCTGCGGTGTCGGCGGCCGGGTTGACGTTGCCCGAGGTCCACTTCTCGTACTTCGTCATCGCGACGCCGGTCCAGTTGTTGGCGGGACCGCCGTTCCAGTACTGGTTGCCGCACTCGGCCTGGTCGGCGATCCCCCGCGAGACCACCTCGATGCACGAGGAGATCCAGCGGCCGTACGCCACGGTGTTCTCGGTGAACTGGTAGTTCGACGCGTTGAGGAAGAACCCGTCGGCGCGCTGCACGCCGGCCGCCAGCAGGCGGGTGGTGTTGTCGCCGACGTTGAGCCATGCGGAGTTGGTGCCGTCGAGGTACACCTCGGTGTTCGGCAGGGCGCCGAGCGTGTCGACGGCGTAGTTGAGCATCGTGAACCGCTCGGATGCGGCGGTGGCAGGGTCGGCCTCGGCCGGCTGGCACCACTCGGGGCCGGACGCCCCGGCAGGCGTGTACCAGGGGATGATCCCCAGGCCGTCGGGCTCGAGGATCACGATCGCGCGGTCCTGGCCGATGCCGGCGGCGAACCCGTCGATCCAGGCCTGGTACTCGGCCACCGACGTCGCACCGCCCGCGGAGTACTGCGCGCAGTCGCGGAAGGGGACGTTGTAGGCGACGAGCGTGGGGACGGCGTCCTTGTCGTCGGCGCGGCGGACGACGTTGTGCACGCCGTTGCGCACCTCCTTGGGGCTGCCGCCGGTGAACCACGTCGCGCTCGCGAAGCCCGCGAGCAGGCGCGCGTCGTCGCGAGCCTGGCCCTTGAGGTGCAGGGCCGAGATGTGGTGCTTGGTCGAGCTGTTGTTGTTGACCCAGAGGGTCTCGCCGTCGGCGGCGAACGCCGGGCCGGCGGAGAGTGCAGCGGCGCCGGCGAGCGCCGTGGCCGCGGCGACGGCCCACGTGCGGGTGATGCGGGTGCGTGACAAGGCGATCTCCTTCGATCTCCGGGACGACGGGGATGGGAGCGCTCCCATCCCCGCTCGCGTCTCACTGTGCTGTGTCGAGCGCCACACGTCAAGGTGTCACCTGCGCGCCACGGTGTGGTGATGTCGTGTGGACGCCGTGACCATCACCCGGAACGGTTCGAGGCGGGGCCTGAGCCACCCCTACGGTGATTGGCATGATCTTCAAGTCCGTCGGCGAGGGGCGCCCGTACCCGGACCATGGCCTGGTGAGCGCCAAGGACTGGGCAGCGGTCCCGCCGCGCCAGGTGCGCCTCGACGAGCTCGTCACCACGAAGCGCACGCTCGACCTCGAGCGCCTCCTGGCGGAGGACTCCACGTTCTACGGCGACCTGTTCGCCCACGTCGTCGAGTACCAGGGTGTCCTTTACCTCGAGGACGGACTGCACCGTGCCGTGCGCGCGGCGCTGCAACAGCGGCCGATTCTCCACGCCCGCGTGCTCACCCTCAGATAGGTTCTCTGCGTGACCACACCCGTCCAGGATCCGGCCCGCATCGCGCGCCGCCGCCGCGAGCACGAGCGGCAGGCGGTCATCTACGGCGTGCTCATCGCACTGCTCGCCGTGGTGGGCCTCGGCGCCCTCGCGATCTACACGGGCGCGATCAAGGCACCGTTCGCGCGCGAGTTCACCCCCTCGTCCCCGGAGGAGGAGGTCGTCTCGCCGTGCCTGCCCCCCGTCGAGGACCAGCCCGACGGCGCGCTCCCGCTCGCCTACGGCGACGTGCACGTGAACATCCTCAACGCGACCGGCCCCGACGGGACGACCGGCATCGCGAGCGCGAACGAGACGGTCCTGTCCCGGCGCGGGTTCGTCATCGACCGGGTGGGCAACCACCCGACCGTGCTCACGCGCAGCGAGCTGCGCTTCGGCGAACAGGGCATCGTCGCGGCATACACGCTGGCGTCGCAGTTCCCTCGGATGCGCCTCGTCATGGACGCCCGCGAGGACGCCACCGTCGACTTCCTGGTGGGCGTGGATTTCGACCGCCCGCTCGACGAGGAGGCCATCCCCACGGGCCCCCTGCAGAACGTCGAGGGCTGCGTCCCGGCCGCGGAGATCGACAAGCTCCCCGCGCCGACGCCGACCGAGAGCGCCGCCGAGGACGCGGAGCAGCCCGCGGAGGGCTGACCCCCGGACAGACCGACGGCCGCGGGCGTGATGCCCGCGGCCGTCGGCGTGTCCGGTGGTGCTCAGTGCTCGAGCTCGGCTCCCGCGGGCGCCGACGCCGGCGTGGCCGGCTCCTCGTGCGCCCCCGTGAGGCGCGAGATCCACCGCATGCCGTGGTAGATGACGAGGGCCGCGGCGCTGCCCAGCGCGATGCCGGCGAAGGTCAGGTCACCGACGACCCACGTGAAGTCCGCGATACCGATGATGAGCGGCACCGACGCGGTCGTGAGGTTGATGGGGTTCGAGAAGTCGACCCGGCTCTGCACCCAGATGCGGGCACCGAGGATGCCGATCATGCCGTAGAGCATGGTGCCGGCGCCGCCGAGCACACCCGCGGGCACGGTCGCGATGAGCGCCCCGAACTTCGGGAAGAGCGACAGCAGGAGCGCCGCGATCGCCGCGACCCAGTAGGCGGCCGTCGAGTAGACCCGCGTGGCCGCCATGACGCCGATGTTCTCCGCATATGTCGTCGTGCCGGAGCCACCGCCGAGGCCGGCGAGCGAGGTGGCGACGCCGTCGGCGAACAGCGCGCGGCCGGTGACCTTGTCGAAGTCCCGCCCGGTCATCGCCGCGACGGACTTCACGTGGCCGACGTTCTCGGCGATGAGCACGAGCACGACGGGCAGGAAGTAGCCGAGCACGGACGCGTCGAACGACGGCGCGTGGAAGGTCGGCAGGCCGATCCAGGCGGCGTTGCTGACGGCCTCGAAGTCGACCTGGCCCTGGGCGATGGCCGCGATGTAGCCGACGACGACGCCGACCAGGATCGACAGACGCCCGAGGATGCCCTTGAACAGCACCGACGCGAGGATGATCGCGGCCAGCGTGATCGCACCGGTCAGCGGCGCGGTCTTGAACCCGCCGGTGCAGACGTCGACGAACTTCACGGCCTGGCCGTCGAGCTCACCCGTCGCCGGGCTGCACCACGCCGCACCGGCGAGGTTGAAGCCGATGAGCGCCACGATGGTGCCGGTGACGATCGGCGGCATGACCTTGTCGATCCACCCGCCGCCGGTGAAGTGCACGATCGCGCCGACGACGGCGAGCAGCAGACCGGTGGCCAGGATGCCGCCGATCGCGGTGCCCAGGTCGCCGCCCGACGACGCCTTCGCCGCCATGATCGGGGCGATGAACGCGAAGCTCGACCCGAGGTAGCTGGGCAGGCGGTTGCCCGTGATGAGCAGGAACCCGATGGTGCCGATCGCGCTGAAGAACAGCGTCGTCGACGGCGGGAAGCCCGTGATGAGCGGCACCAGGAACGTGGCGCCGAACATCGCGACCACGTGCTGGAGTCCGATACCGACGGTGCGCGGCCAGCTCAGTCGCTGGTCGGGGGCGACGACGTCGCCCGGCGCGAGGGTCTTGCCATCACCGTGCAGGGTCCAGCCCAGCGGTGCACGGGGCGTTGTGGCCATGGTGCTCCATCCGTGAAGTAAGCGTGAACGAGGGGTTCGGAGTCACCGTAGTGGGTGGCGCCGCACGGAACAGCCGTGTAGTGGCGCGCGCCGTGCGACGAACCTCGGTTCAGCGGGCTGCGTGGGCCCGCGTCATCGCCCAGGCGAGAAGCCACGCAGGGGTGGCGCCGTCGTCGACCCGCGCAGGGCCGAGCGCACGGAGCAGGTCGACAGCGTGCGCCGCGTCCTGGGGTCCGGCGAGGGCTGCGTACGCGAGGAGCTGGTCGCCGAACGGGACGTCCCACGCCGACGCGTCCGCCCACAGCGCGTCGGGCACGACGCCCAGCGCCTCGGCGAGGTTGGCGCGGATCCGCGCCCCGCCGTCGGGTGCTGACCCGTCCGGTCCGGCGAGGTAGCCCGACGACGGCGTCACGGGCAGAACCTCGATGCCGAGCGCGGCGCTGGCTTCGGCGGAGAACCAGGTCGCCCGCTCGCGCTTGCCGCCCCAGACGAGCGACGTGAACGACGTCGGGCCCGCCGCGGGCTCGAGCCAGTAGGCGCGCGCCGACGCGGCCTCCGAGGCGAGCAGCCAGCGCGCCTCCTCGGCGAGCGCCGCGTCGCCGCGCACGCCCGCCCACAG
>CBINDH010000074.1:0-10165 GCA_966249365.1 uncultured Xylanimonas sp.
CGCTCGGCATCGTCTGGGTGGTCGTCGGCCTGCTGCTGCTCGTCCGGCTCGAGACGACCGTCGCCCTCCTGCCGCTCGTGGTCGCCCTGCTGCTCGTGGCCGGCGCGGTGGCGGCCTTCGGCGAGGCGTTCGCCCGCGGCGCGACGGCCAGCGAACGGGCGCTCGACGCCGCCTGGGGGCTCGCCCAGCTCGCCCTCGCGGGGCTCGCCCTCCTGTGGCAGGACGCCACCGTGGTGATCGCCGCGCTCGTGTTCGCGGTGCGCACGATCGGGTTCGGCGTGCTCGTGCTGTGGCGCCACGCCCGCCGTGAGCGCCCGACGTCGCAGGAACCGTCGCCGCGGTGGCGTCGCCTCGCCGCGACCGTCCGGTGGGTGACGGCCGCGCTGCTCGTCGTCGCCGTCGTCGGCGCCGTCGCGGTGAGCCGCCACCTGCGGTCCGCGGACGTCGCCGTGCCCGACTTCTACGACCCGCCCGCCGAGGTGCCCGCCGAGCCGGGCCGGCTGCTGCGCGTCGGCGACTTCCCCGGACAGGTGCCCGACGGCGCGACCGTCCGGCGCATCCTGATCACCACCACGGACGCGCACGGCGACCCCGCCGTCGCGAGCGGCGTCGTCGTCGCGCCCACCGCGCCGTCGACCGAGCCGCGCCGCGTCGTCGCGTGGAACCACGGCACCACCGGCATCGCGCGCGAGTGCGCCCCCAGCCTCCTCGACAACGTCGCGACCGCCGAGACGATCCCCGCGCTCGACGACGTCGTCGCGGCCGGGTGGGTCGTCGTCGCCACCGACTCCTCCGGCCAGGGCGCCCCGGGGACCTTCCCGTATCTCATCGGCGAGGGTGAGGCGCGCTCCTCGCTCGACGCCGTCCGCGCCGCGCACGAGCTGGACGACCTCGACCTCGGCGACCAGACCGCCGTCTGGGGCCACTCGCAGGGTGGGCACGCTGCCCTGTGGACCGCCGCGCTCGCGCCCACGTACGCGCCCGAGGTCGACGTCGTCGGCACGGCCGCGATCTCCCCGGCCGCCGAGCCGCGCGAGCTCGCGCGACGCCTTCTCGAGTCGCCGTCGTCGGCCCTGCTGTCCGTCGCCGTGTCGTGGGTGCTGCTGCCCTACTCCGAGACGTACGACGACGTCGACTTCGACACGCACGTCCCGTTCGCGGCCCGGCCGCTCGTACGGGAGATGTCGAAGCGGTGCACATCGCAGCCCGGGCTCATCGTCTCGGCGCTCGCGGGCGCGGGGGTCGCGGCGGCGCAGCCGCTGTACCGGGGCGACCTCACGGGTGGGGCGGTCGGCGCGCGGCTCGAGGAGAACGCGACGTTCGGGCCGTTCGGCGCGCCGCTGTTCCTCGCGTGGGGCAGCGACGACGAGGTGATCGCCGCCGACCTGCAGCACGAGTACGTCGCCCGCCTCTGCGAGGCCGGCGTCCCGTTGCAGCGGGACGAGCTGGCGGGCCTGAGCCACATGGGGGTCATCCAGCCCGGGTCGCCGCTGCTGCCCGACCTGATGACGTGGACGGCGGCCCGATTCGCGGGCGAGCCCGCGCCCGCGTCGGACTGCTGAGTGCGCGCGCGATGATGGGCAGGTGAGCGAAACCGCGCCCCTGGCGCACCGGCTACGACGCGTGGTGCTCGTCGTGGCCCTGCTGAACCTCGTGTACTTCTTCGTCGAGTTCTCCGTCGCTCTCGCCGCCGGGTCCGTGTCGCTGCTGGCCGACTCGGTCGACTTTCTCGAGGACACCGCCGTCAACACGCTGATCTTCGTCGCGCTGGGCTGGCCACTCGCCCGGCGGGCGGTCATGGGCAAGGTCATGGCCCTGGTCATCCTCGGGCCCGCGGTGTTCGCGGCCGTCGAGGCCGTGCAGCGGTTCGGCGAGCCGCGGGCGCCCGACGTCGTCCCGCTCGTGCTCGCGTCGCTGGGCGCGATCGTCGTCAACGGCCTGTCCGCGCTGCTGCTGAACCGGGTGCGGCACGCGGGCGGGTCGCTGTCGCGTGCCGCGTTCCTGTCGGCGCGCAACGACGTCCTCGTCAACGTGGCCGTCATCGCCATGGGCGCTCTGACCACGTGGACCGGGTCGGGCTGGCCCGACCTGGTGCTGGGCTGCGCGATCATCCTGCTCGCGCTGCACGCTGCATGGGAGGTGTGGGAGGTCGCGGAGGAGGAACGGCTCGCGTCCCGGGCGCTCGCAGGCGACGAGATCGCGTGACGCTCAGGCGCCCGGGCGCAGGTCGAGGCGGCGCAGGAGCTGCGCGTTGGCCGCGACCACGATCGTCGACAGCGACATCAGCAGCGCACCGACCTCCATGGGCAGGACGAACCCGACGCCGGCCAGCGCACCCGCCGCCAACGGCACGGCCACGATGTTGTAGCCCGCGGCCCACCACAGGTTCTGCCGCATCTTGCGGTATCCGGCCCGCGAGAGCTCGACGACGGACAGCACCGAGCGCGGGTCGTCCGACGCGAGGATGACGCCCGCCGACGCGATGGCGACATCCGTGCCCGCGCCGATCGCGATGCCGACGTCGGCCTGCGCGAGCGCGGGCGCGTCGTTGACGCCGTCGCCCACCATGGCGACCGTCTGCCCGGCCCGCTGGAGCTCGACGACGCGCTCCGCCTTGTGCTCGGGCCGCACCTCGGCGAACACCTGGTCGATGCCGAGCTCGGCGGCGACGGTGCGTGCGACCGGCTCGGCGTCGCCCGTGATCATCACGGTGCGGATGCCGCGCTCGTGCAGCGCGTCGACCGCGTCGCGCGCCTGAGGCCGCACCTCGTCCGCGAGCGACAGCGCACCGGCGACGACGCCGTCGACCAGCACGTGCAGCACGATCGCCCCCGCCGCGGACCACGCCCGCGTCTGCGGGAGCGGGTCGAGCCCGCGGTCGGCCAGCAGGTTCGGGCCGCCGACGGCGACCTCGTGCCCGTCGACGTCGGCGCGCACGCCGACGGCGGTCGAGGCGGAGAACCCGGACGCCGTCGGGACCCGGAGCCTGCGGCTGCGGGCGGCCTCGACGATCGCCTTGGCGAGCGGGTGCTGCGAGTCGGCCTCGGCGGCGGCGGCGAGCGCCAGCAGCCGCCCCTCGCGCGGACCGAGCCCGCCCGCCTGGTGGTCGAGCCCGCCCGCCTGCTGGTCGAGCCCGCCCGCCTGCTGGTCGAGCCCGCCCGCCTGCTGGTCGAGCCCCGTCGAGACCACTCCCTCCGCCGTGCTCGTGGTTTCGACAAGCTCAACCAGCACGGGGGCCGCGACGACGACGTCGTGCACCACCGGCTCGCCCGCCGTCAGCGTGCCCGTCTTGTCGAACAGCACCGTGTCGACCGATCGCATGCGTTCGAGCGCCGCGCGGTCCTTGACCAGCACGCCCGCCCGGGCGGCGCGCTCGGTGGAGATCGACACGACCAGCGGGATCGCCAGCCCGAGCGCGTGCGGGCAGGCGATGACGAGCACGGTGATCGCGCGGACCACGGCGTCGGACGGTGTGCCCCCCACGCTCCACGCCACGACCGTGACGGCCGCGGCCCCGACGGCGAACCAGAAGAGCAGCGCGGCGGCACGGTCGGCGAGGAGCTGGGCGCGCGTGGTCGAGGACTGCGCGTCCGCGACGAGCCGCCGGATGCCCGCCAGCGCGGTCTCCTCGCCGACGGCGGTGACCCGCACGCGGACGGCGTTGTCGGTCGCGACGGTCCCTGCGACGACGCGGTCCCCGACGCCGCGCGCGACGGGCCGGGACTCCCCGGTGATCATCGACTCGTCGACGTCGGCGGAGCCCTCGACGATGTCGCCGTCCGCGGGGACGCGCCCTCCGGGCCGCACGACGACGACGTCGCCGACGACCAGCTCGGCCGGAGGGACGGGGACGACGCCGCCGGGCGTGACCTTCTCGGCCTCGTCGGGCAGCAGGGCGGCGAGGGAGTCGAGCGCGGACGAGGTCTGCGCGAGCGAGCGCATCTCGAGCCAGTGGCCGAGCAGCATGATCGCGACCAGCAGCGCGAGCTCCCACCAGAAGTCGAGCTGGGCGTCGAGGACGCCGAGCGTGGCACCCCACGACGCGACGAACGCGACCGTGATCGCCATCGCGACGAGCAGCATCATCCCTGGACGGCGGGACCGGATCTCGTCGACGGCACCCGTGAGGAACGGCCGCCCGCCCCACGCGTAGACGACGGTGCCGAGCACGGGGGAGACCCACTCGAGCCAGGGCCACATGGGCAGCTCGTACCCGAGCAGGCCGGCGAACATGTGGCTCAGCAGCACCGTCGGGACGGCGAGCAGGAGCGTGATCCAGAACAGGCGCCGGTAGAGCAGCGCATTGTGGCCGGCGTGGGCGGTGTGGTCCGCGTGCCCGGCATGGTCGGCGGACGCGTGCTCGGTGTGGCCCGCGTGCGCCTCGTGGCCCGCGTGCGCCTCGTGGCCCGCGTGGTCGACCAGCGTCCGCGCCTCGGCGTCGTGGTGGCTGTGGTCGTGCTGGGTGCTCGACATGCTTCGACCATACCCCTAGGGGGTATGAATGACAATGGTTCCGCGGACGGAGAACGGCGCCTAGGCTGCTGCGGCCCGCACAGCCCGCCGCAGCAGCCCGACGGCCGCGGGCACCACGAGCCACACCAGTGACGCCGTCGCGAGGTGCAGCCACCGCTCGCCCGGCATCGTCGCGTCCTGCAGACGCAGCATCGCCGACGGAAGGTCGATCCACGGCGCCGCCGTCGCGAACCAGGAGAGCGATCCCGCCGCGACGTCGGACAGCGTGGGCACCGCGACGACGAGCACCGCGTAGGTGCCCAGGGCGGTGCCCATCCGGCGCGTCACGAGCGCGACCACGAACCCGATCGCCATGGCGAGCAGCGCGAACACCGCGAGCCGCAGGTGCTGGCCGACGGACACGTCCCACACGACGTCGACACCCTGCGAGGCGGCGGAGGCCACCGCCCCCAGCGCGCCGAGGGTGAAGACGAGCAGCGGCACCGCGACGGCGATCGAGGCGCACACCACGGCCTTCGCGGCGAGCGCCGGTGCGCTCGCGGTGCGCTCGCCGCTCACGAGCAGGATCGCGACCACCGGGAGGCCCACCGCGAGCGGGAACGAGACGTCGAGCATGAACGCCGACGTCGTCGCGCGCCCCGGTGCGCCCAGGGTCATGACGGCGACCGTCCCGAGCACCACGACGCCCAGCGTCGCCGCCAGCACCCAGAAGCCGGCGCGGTTGTTCACCGTGCGCCGCGCCTCGACGTCGAGCAGCTGCCCGAACGTCGCCCTCGACGAGGTGGCGGTGCTCACGGCCTGCGCGCTCATGCCGGCGGGTCTCCTTCAGGGTCGGGCGGTCGCGTGACGGTTCGACGCTAGGCGGGTGCCTCGCCGTAAGGGATGGGGTAGACCCCCGAATGTGACCCTGGCCGGCCCCCGGATCTCGTCGGGGGTCAGCGGATCAGGGCGGCGAGCGCCGCCGCGACGACCGCGAGCGCGGAGGCAGCGGCCAGCACACCGAGGGTGAGCGACTCGAAGCGGGGACGGCTGGTCGTCGTCAGGCTCGCGACCTCACGGGGCGAGAGCCGGTGCAGGTGCGTGTTCATACCGACGACGCTAGGGATCGCCGCCTCCGCCGTCGTCGGCCCTCCGGCTGAACCTCGACCCGGCGGCGTCCACCCTGGGGATGACGGTGGGTCAGCCCGGCGTACGCACCGCGACAGGGCGCGTCTGCGCGCGCACGGTCCGGGTCAGACTCGCGGGATGCCGTATGCCGCCGTCCACCTCACGACCACCGGCCAGCGCCGGGTGGCCGAGGTCGCCGTCGTGCAGCTCGACGCCGCCGGCGTCGTCGAAGGGGAGTGGAGCACCCCGGTGGATGCCGTCGGGTCCCGCGCGCCGTCGTTCGGGGAGATCGCGGGCAGGCTCGCCGCGCTCCTGGCGGGACGGGTCGTCGTGGCGCACGACGTCCGCGGCGTGCTGGCCGCGCTGCAGACGGAGTACACGACGCTGGGCTACGACGTCCCGCTCGTCTGGCCCGCGAGCCTGTGCACGAAGGAGCTCGGATCGACGCTCGGCACCGACGTCCCCGGCACGCTCGCGGGAGCGTGCCGTCATCACTACCTGCTGGTCGACGACGCCGAGGGCGCGCTCGGGTACGCGCGAGCGACCGCCGGGCTCCTGCGGTGCTACCTGCCCGACCGGGAGGGGTTCCGGCCGTGGCGCGACGCGCTCGGACTGGCGGCGACGGCGCTGTGGCCCACGATCCCGCGCCTGTAGGACGACGACGTTCCGCCACCGTCACCCGGTCGGCCGCACTGAGCGGCGAGGCGAGGACGGCAGGGGCCGATGAGCGCGCGCACCGTGTTCCGTCTGCCCGGGCATGGACCTTCTTGCGACCGGGATCCAGATGGGCGAGTCGCCGCGGTGGCACGACGGGCGGTTCTGGATGTGCGACTGGCTGGCCGGCGAGGTGCTCGCCTTCGACGCCGACGGACGCCGTGAGGTCGTCGCCCGGGTCGAGGGCCTGCCCTTCTCGATCGACTGGCTGGCCGACGGCCGGCTCGTCGTCACCACGCCGCACGGCGTGGCCCTCGGGCCGGGCCTCGCTCCGTACGGGGCGGCCGGGCAGCCGTTCAACGAGATCGTCGTCGACGCCGCCGACCGGGTGTGGGTCAACATGCCCGGCTCGATGCCGTTCGAGGAGCCCAGGCCGGGGACGGTCAGCGTCGTCCTGCCCGATGGCAGCAGCCGTCAGGCCGCCGACGACGTCTGGTTCCCCAACGGCATGGTCGTGCTCGGCGACGACACCCTGGTGCTCGCCGAGTCGCACGCGGACCGGTTGACCGCCTGGACGATCACGGGCTCGGGCGAGCTCGTCGACCGCCGGGTGTGGGCGGACCTCGGCCCGGGGTCCGCCCCGGACGGCATCTGTGCGGACGCCGACGGCGCGATCTGGTACGCCAGCGTGCCCGGCGAGCGGTGCACGCGGGTCGCCGAAGGAGGCCAGGTCCTGGACACCGTGACCGCCGACCGCGGGTGCTTCTCGTGCATGCTCGGCGGGGAGGACGGCCGCACGCTCTACGTCGTCGCGAACCGCTTCGGGCAGGAGGGTGCGTCGGACGGCGTCGTCCTGACCCACCGGGTCGACGTGCCGCACGCGGGGCGCCCCTGAGCGCACACCCGCGGTTGATTCGCCGGGACGGCCCCGGTAGACGTGACCCATGAAGGTCTTCGTGCACGGCACGGGCCGCTCCGGCAAGGAGGCGTGGCCGCTCCAGTCCGAGCGTGACGCCGTCTTCCTCGACCTCACGACGACGTCGACGATGGCCGAGAAGGTGGCGGCGGTCGTCGCGGCCACGCAGCAGGACGGCGCCGCGCTCGTCGCCCACTCCGCGGGCGCGATCCCCGCGCTCCTCGCCGTCAAGGGCGGGGCCACGCGGGTGCGGTTGCTCGTTCTGCTCGAACCCGCCCTGTACGACGTCGCGCGCGGCGAACCGGCGGTCGAGGACCACGTCGCCGCCATGACGCGAGCCCGGGACCGTGCCGACGCCGGCGACCTGCTCGGGTACTGGCAGATCGTGCGTCCGATGATGTTCGGCGGCCCGGTCGACGTCGACCGCTGGCCCGAGGAACGCCCGACGGCGGAACGCCTCGCCGCCGTCGACCTGCCGTGGGGGTACGGCCTCGACGCCGCGGACATCGACGGGGTCACGACCGTCGTGATCACCGGGGCGTGGAACGAGGAGTACGAGGCCATCGCCCGGGCGCTGGCCCGCCACGGGGCCCGGCACGCGCAGCTCCCAGGGCACGGGCACCGGCCGCAGGACCACCCCGACTTCGGGACGCTGCTGGACCGCTGGATGGACTGAGGTCCGGTGCGCGCGCACCATCGGTGAATGACGCACTACCTCATCTCGTTCCCCAGCGCCGCGATGGTCCTCACCGAGGACGAGTTCCCCGACGTCGTCCGCGACTCGCACGCGGTCATCCAGGAGGCGAAGGACGCCGGCGTCTACGTCTTCGCCGGCGGGATCGACGAGACCGTCGCCCCCGTGCTCGTGGCCGGCGACGGCACCACGTCCGACCAGACGACGCACCTGGACGGAGGCTTCGCCGTCCTCGACCTGCCCTCGCACGAGGCGGCGCTCGAATGGGCGCAGAAGATAGCGACCGCGTGCCGCTGCGCGCAGGAGCTCAGGGCGTTCGCGTACGACCCGGACTCCTGAGCCCTCGGACAGTTCACCCGGTGGGACCGTTGTCTCCCGCCGGTGCTCGGTGCTGAGCTCGTCCCGTGGATTCGCAGGTGGAAGCGGCTCTCCGGAGTCGGATCATGGACTGGGTCGGCGAACGGGCCGAGGCCAACGGCGGCTTCCTCCATCGCACCGAGCTCCTTGAGTTCCACATCGACGGTGCCAGGCTGCCCGTCATCGACTTCTCAAGAGGGATCCGCAACCCCGCATCGTTCGCCTCGACGCTCTCCATCGTGAGCACGGCGAACGGCCCCTATGACGACACCGAGTCGAGTGACGGACTGCTGCACTACGCGTACCGCAAGGGCGATCCCTGGACGGGTGACAACCGCAAGCTGCGCAACGCGATGAACACTGGGATGCCGCTGATCCTGTTCCGCAAGGAGATCGAGAACATCTACACCCCGGTGTTCCCTGTCTACGTCGTCGACGACTATCCGGAGGAGCGCACCTTCGTCATCGCGCTGGACGAGTCGTTCATGTTCATGAAAGACGTCCGCGTCATGGAGTCGGCCCAACGCGAGTACGCGGTGCGTCTCGCCAAGCAGCGCCTGCACCAGCCTGCGTTCCGCACCCGCGTCATGGTTGCCTACGACACCCGGTGCGCGGTGTGCCAGCTCCGGCACGGTGCGTTGCTCGACGCCGCGCACATCGTGCCGGACGGGCACGAGCTCGGGTCCCCGACCGTCAACAACGGACTTGCCCTCTGCAAGATCCATCACGCCGCGTACGACCAGGACATGCTGGGCGTGACACCGGACTACGAGATCCAGATCGCGGTCGATCTTCTCAACGAGATCGACGGGCCCATGCTCAAGCACGGGCTGCAGGAGATGCATGGCAAGGCGCTCCACCTGCCGTCGAAGCGCGCCGACCGGCCAGACCGGGAGCACCTGGCGTGGCGCTACGAGGCCTTCCGGGCGAAGGTCTGACGGCGACCGGCGCCAGCACGTGGTCAGCCCGGTCGGCCTCGTGACCCGGCGGATACCCTCGCCCCGTGATCCGCGAGCATGCCCTTCTCCCCGTCATTCCCGGCCGTGAGGCCGAGTTCGAGGCAGCCTTCGCCCAGGCGAGGCCCCTCATCGAGGCCACCGACGGGTTCCTCGGCCTGACGTTGTCCCGATCGGTCGAGTCGCCGTCGTCGTACCTGCTGCTGGTCGAGTGGGAGTCGGTGGAGGCGCACACCGTCGGGTTCCGGGGCAGCGACCGGTACCCGCGCTGGCGGGAGCTGCTGCACCACTTCTACGACCCGTTCCCGGTGGTGGAGCACTTCGTCGAGGTGGCATAGCCGCAGATCCTCCGGGCGCCATGCCACTTCACAGGGAGCCCCTGGTGCTGCCACCATCCCGCCATGGAAAGCCCCTGGCCCCGCCGGATCCTCGTGCTGCTGCTGACTGCCGCGGTGGTCCTGACAGGAGCGGGCGCGTACGGCGTCGTCGCGCACGGGCGTCAGCGGACGGCGGAGAAGGTCGCGACCGTGACCGAGCAGGTGGAGGCGTCCCGGTACGCGGAGCGGGCCGCGATCGAGTCGCTCGGCTCGTCTCTGACCGAGGCGCAGGCGATCCTCGCGCAGCAGGCTGACGGGTCGACAGACCCGGCCGTGCGCTCCGCGCTCGCGGCGCTCGCTGCCGCGGTGGAGACGGCTGCCGCGGAGCAGGTGGACGCCGCTGCGGTGCCGCCGGACTCGACCCTCGTCGCGGCCCGGCAGCTTCTCGACGAGGCCCGGGCCGAGGCTGCTCGTGCGCAGATCGCCGTCGATGGTCTGACGTCCGCCATCACCGCGGTGCAGGCGGCGAATGCGGCGAGCGAGCTCGGCGCGGCCAGGCGGGAGGCCGCGGCCGCGCAGGCGGCGCTGGACGGCGCGGTCGCCGTCGGACGCGCGACGCTCGCCGCGTCCGAGGGCAAGGCGTCCCGCTGGCTGCGCAATTCGCTGGAGTCTGCGCTGGCCGAGGCGAACA
>CBINDH010000075.1:0-10119 GCA_966249365.1 uncultured Xylanimonas sp.
GCGTCGAGCTCGGTCTTGGCGCCCTCGGTCGACAGCGCGCCGCCGGAGCTCTCCAGGTGGGCCCGGACGAACCAGTGGAACTGCTCGAGCTCGTGGAGGTGCCCGATCAGCAGGTCGTTGGTCACGGGGTCGAGCGGCTCGGTGTCATCGGCCGCCTTCCGGTGTGCCGTGATGACGCCCTGGTAGACCTCGTCGAGCGCGCCGAGGTGCTCGAGGGCGGTCGCCCGGCCGAGGGAGTAGTCGTCCCACGTGCGCTCCTTGACGAGCGCGCCCGGCGTCCCGACGGGGGAGACGCCCAGGGTGGCGATCCGCTCGGCGATCGTGTCCACCATGAGCCGGACGGCGTCGACCTGCGGGTCGAGCATCTCGTGGACCGCGATGAAGTGCGGGCCGACGACGTTCCAGTGGACGTGCTTGAGCGTCAGGTGCAGGTCGTTGAGCGCGTGCAGCCGCTCCTGGAGGATCGCGGCGGTCTTGCCGCCCTTCTCCTTGCTCAGCGACGGCACGGTGAAACGGGGAGCGGTGGGCATGACTACCTCCGAGGGCTCGGTCGACGTCTCGTCCCCATCGTGGGCGCTTCCCCGCCGACTCGCCACGCCGCAGCGACCTCGTCAGCCGCGCGTCGGGATCCCGACCAGCGGCGCGTGCTCGTTCGAACCGGGCAGCTCCTCGAAGCCCAGCCGCTGGTAGAAGGCGCCGGCGTTGACGTTCGCGGCGTCGTACTGGAGGTGCACGCCGGGCACGCCGCGCTCCGCGAGCGCCTCGCACAGGGCGCTGATGAGCCGCCGGCCCCAGCCCTGGCGCTGCGCCCGGGGCAGGAGGTCGATGTGCAGGTGCGCGGGGTAGGCGGCGAGGACGTCCGCGCCGACCCCGAGCATGCGTTCGGGGTGGATGCCGTCGTGCCAGAGCTGCGCTTCGCTGTATGCCGGACCCCCGGACGCGGGGGCGGGGGCGGGGGCGGGGTGCCGCTCGAGGAACCCGGGCGTCCACTCGCGCGTGCAGCGCTCGACGAACGCGGCGGTGTCGGGGGCGGCGATCACGTAGCCGACGACGATGCCGTCGGGGACACGCAGGACGTCGTCCTCGGCGGGGAGGGTTCCGTCGTCGGGCTGGACGACGACGAAGGCGGTGGCCGGCTCGAGGTCGACGTAGGGGAGCGCGTAGACGTCGGGCATGAGGGAGTCGTCGGAGTAGTTGCCGCGCGCGTCGCCGCCTGCGGCGCCGGTGCGGATGCACACCTCCTGGACTGCGGTGCGGTCGGTGGGGGCGTAGGGGCGCAGGATGCCGGTCACGGGTCCTCATCTTCGGTGGCACGGACGGTCAGCACCAGCCCCAGGGCGGCGATGGCGCCGACGAGAAGGCCGGCGACCGTGTTGCGCTCGACGAGCAGCGCGATCGCGCCGATGAGCAGTGTCACGCCGATGACGAGGCCGTCGGTGCGTGCGGACCTGGCGAGCGCGCCGATCTCGACGCGGGAGGTCAGCGCGCACTCGGCGGCCCAGCGGCAGAGGCGCAGTGCCAGGTAGGCCAGGGGCGCGAGCCACAGGGCGGAGGCGAGGAGCCCGCGCGAGTCCTGGAACGCGAGGACGAAGGCGACGAGCACGGTGGCGGTGAGCGCAGGGCCGTGGCTGGGCCGCCACGCCGTCCAGAGGCCGAGCCCGACGGCGACGGCGACGAGCGTCGGGGCGAACCCGCCCATGACGGGGGTGGTCAGGGCGGCGAGCGCCGGCGTGCACGTGACCGCGAGCGCCGCGGCGGCGCGCACGGCCCAGCCGGGGAGGGTGGGGCGGAGGTCGATCTCGACGCGGGGCAGGGGGCGGCGTCGGGTCATCGGGGTGCTCCGGAGCCGGTGCGGTGTCGTTCGTTCGCGCGGACGAGGAGCTCGAACTCGGTGGCGGCGCGTTCGCGTTCGCGTCCGGCCCAGCGGAGCACGGGGACGCCTCGTGCGGTCAGGGCGCGGGTGCGGTCGGTGCGTTCCATGCGGGTGATGCGCCAGGCGAGGCGCAGATGCTTCTCGTGCAAGGGTTGGACGGCGGGGAGGGTGTCGATGACGACGACGGGGGTGCCGCGTTCGACCCATTGCTCGACGAGGGCGAGGGGGGCGTCGTCGAGGAGGGTGGTGAAGAGGTAGACGATCGCGTCGGCGGGCACCTGGGGTGGGCGGACGCGCTGTGCGGGGTCGCCGACGGGGGCGGCGAGCGCGAGGGCGTGGTAGATGCGGCGCAGGTGTCGTTTGCCGGTCGCGGGGGTCAGGGGGCGTCGTCGTCGGGCGAGGTCGTCGATGCCGACGCGGTCTCCGGCGGCGACGAGCGCGGTGGCGATGGACGCGGCGGCGTGCCGGGCGAGGTCGAGGGAGGTCGGTTCGTCGACGCGTTGGGGTTCGCTGCCGCGCCAGGTGTGCAGGTCGGGTCCGACGTCGTCGCGGGAGTCGATGATGAGGACGGCGGTGGCCTCGGCGGTGGCGAAGGTGCGGCGGACGTGGAGCGTGTCGAGGGTGGGGGAGATGCGTGCGGTGGCGCGCCAGTCGACGCGGTGGAGGCGGTCGCCGGGGACCATGGGGTGCACGTCGCGGAGCTCGGCGCCGTCGCCGAGGCGTCGGGAGGTGCGTGGTCCGGTGAGGCCGCGCAGCCGGGCGGGTACGGGGACGCGGCCGAGGGGTTGGGCGTCGGGGAGCACGAGGCGGTCGCCGGCCTGGGCGCTGACCGAGTTCTCGGCGGTGACGTCGAACGGGCCGCGGGCGCGGGCGTCGACGTGGACGGTGCGTTGTGGTCCGGTGCGGGCGGAGGCGAGGCGTACGGGCAGGTCGCGGGGCTCGTCGCCGGAGATGACGGCTTCGACGGGCCGGTGCCCGGGGGCGAAGAGCCTGAGGTGGACGACGTCGCTGCCGGGTGCGGGGTCGACGCGGAGGACGTTCTCGATCTGCCCGGGGGTCTCGGTGAGCCCGCCGGACGCGAAGGAGACGGCGGTGGCTTCGGTGGGGCGCCGGTGGCGGCCGAGCACGACGGCGAGCACGAGCGGCACGCCGAGCAGTGCCACGTCGGCCTGCCCGACGACGACGCCGGCCACGAGCACGCCCAGGCCGACGGCGACCGTGGAGGCCGACGCCCGGGTGACGTGCCAGCGGTGGGTCACGCGCGACCCACGGTGCTCGGGCCGGGGACGGAGGCGAGGAGGTCGGTGACGACGTGCTCGGCGCGGACGGCCGACGCCCACGCCGTCGGGGTGAGGGTGAGGCGGTGTGCGAGCACGGGGACGGCGACGCGCTTGACGTCCTCGGGCAGCGCGTAGTCGCGCCCGTCGAGCACGGCGACGGCGCGGGCGAGCAGCAGCAGGTTCTGCGACCCGCGGGGTGACGCCCCGACCTCGAGGGAGACGTGCGAACGGGTGGCCGCGACGAGGTCGACGCAGTACCGCACGACGTCGCGGTCGACCTCGACGGCCTCGACGCCCGCCTGCATGGCGAGCACGGTCGCGGCGTCGACGACCGCGTTGACGGGTGCGGCCTCCTGGCGGCGGGCGACGCGGCGCAGCAGCACCTCCGCCTCCTGCTCACGGTCGGGGTACCCGACGGCGAGCCGGACCATGAACCGGTCGAGCTGTGCCTCGGGCAGCGGGTAGGTGCCCTCGTACTCGACGGGGTTCGACGTCGCGATGACGTGGAACGGGCGGGGCAGCGGCCGGGTGACGCCGTCGACGGATACCTGCCGCTCGGCCATGGCCTCGAGGAGCGCCGACTGCGTCTTGGGCGCGGTGCGGTTGATCTCGTCGGCGAGGAACAGCCCGGTGAACACCGGACCGGGCCGGAACTCGAACGTGCGCGACGCCGGGTCGAACACCGACGAGCCGGTGATGTCGCCGGGCAGCAGGTCGGGCGTGCACTGCAGGCGGGCGAAGTCGAGGCCCAGCGCGGTGGCGAGGGAGCGCGCGGCGAGCGTCTTTCCGAGGCCGGGCACGTCCTCGAACAGCACGTGTCCGCCGGCGAGCAGCGTCGCGAGGGCGATCTCGAGCGCGTCGCGCATGCCGACGACGGCGGTGCCGACCTCGTCGAGCACGCGCCGGCCGAGCTCGGCGACCTCCTCGACCGACAGGGCGTGCGCGGGGTTCTGCGCGTCAGGGGTGGTCATCGAGGGCTCCTCGCATCGTCGGGCGTCTCGTCCAGGCGGTCGAGCACGCGGAACCAGGTCTCCAGGGTCTGTGGGGTGGCCGCCCGGGCGGTGCAGAGCCCGGCGAGCACGTCGCGGCCGAGCAGCGACTCCGCCCGGCCGCGGTGGTCGGCGGCGTCACGGGCGTCGTGACCCCACCCGTCGAGCCCGCCGTCGAGCCGGCCGTCCCACAGGATCCCGTGCGCGGCGAGCCGTCGGGACACGATCCGGCGCGTGCGGTGCAGCACCCGGGAGGTCACGAGGCCGTCGCGCGTGAACGCCGCCCACGCCAGCTCGCTGAGGTCCTTGCGGCCACCGGCGCGCTGCTCGCGGGGCACCTTCGGCCACTCCGGGTCGTCGCGCGGCTGCGCCGCGACGAGCGACGCGGCGACGACGAGGACGACGAGCACGACCGCGCGCGGCACGTCGATGGCACGGATCAGGAGGAGACCCGTCCCCGCCGCGGCGGCGACGAGCGCGACGCCGAGCACCCGGAGGATCACGCGGACCTCCCCTCGAGCGCCCGCGCGATGGTCTCGAGCGCGGTGCGCGCCCTGCCGACCTGCGCGGGCGTCACGGGATGGGAGGTGAACCGCGCCTGCTGGTAGAGGCCGCGCAGGACCGCCGTCTGCGCGGGCGGCGCGGGGGACACGTCGAGCAGGCGGGAGGTGAACTCGGTGCTGGTCTCCGACGGGTGCCGCTCCCACCCGTGCTCCGCCGCCGCCTCCTCGAGCGACACCCAGGCGGCGACGACGGCGTCGGTCGGCGTGGCGGCGTCGTCCAGCCGCGCCAGGGCTGCCTCGACGGCGTCGACGAGCACGGGCACGTCGACCGCGTTCGTCCCCGTCGCGACACCCACGTCGATCGAGTCGACCGCGACCGCCTCGTCCCGGCCCTCGGGGCGTCGCCCCCACAGGAACCGCACGAGACCCAGCAGCGCGAGGACCACCAGCAGCACCGCGACCGTGACGACGACGGGCACCAGCCAGGCCGGGGTCGGTCCCGGTTCGACCGGTGGCACGGGAGACGCCGGCGGCGGGGCCGACATCGCCGGCATGGACACCTCGGTCATCGGCAGGTCGAAGTCGACCGGGTCCGTCGTCCACGCGGTGCCCAGCCCTGCCGCGACGACGACCACCCCGAGCAGCACCACCACACCGACCAGGGGAATCGAGCGGCTGCGCACGTCCCGCAGCCTAGCCACGACACGCGACTCCACCGGCCCGCGTCACCGTCCCGCAGCCGCGAGAACCTCGGCGTGGACGCCCGCGACGGCCGCCGCCACGAACGCCGCCGGGTCCGCGTCCAGGCCGCGCCCCATCGTCGACAGCCGCGCGGGCGAGGCAGCGAGCGCCGCGAGGAGCCGAGCGTCCGCGGGGACGGGGACGAGGCGGTGGGTGGCGAGGGTGGTCACCTGGGTGCGGATGCGGGCCGTGAGGGCGGGTCCCCAGGCGGGGTGGTTCTCGAGGTCGTGGGTGGGGACGGGCAGGGGGATGTCGGCGGGGGTGAGGGCGACGAGGCCGTAGGCGGTCAGGGAGTGGTGGTAGATGCCGCGGTGGCGGTCGCGGGGGTCGGCGCCGGAGATGCGGAGCGAGGCGACGGGTCGGCCGTGGAGGGTGTGGGTGGCGTTGACGGCTTCGCCGGCGGTGACGCCGGAGTAGCCCCAGCGGGTGCCGGTGCCGAGGTTGCCGGGTCCTTGGGTGACGACGGCGAGGTCGGCGTGGGCGACGTGGTGGGCGGCGAGGAGGCCGGTGTGGGTGGTGACGGCTTCGAGGTCGCCGCCGAAGGCTTGGCCGACGGTGATGGTGGTGTGGAGCCAGCCGGTGTCGCGGAGGGTGGCGATGGTCTGGGAGAAGGTGGCGGGCAGGGCGCCGCCGTCGGTCATGACGTAGGCGATGCGGGGTGCGGGGCGGCCGGCGAGGGCGGCGGCGTGCCGGGCTCCGGCGATGACCGCGGGGAGCGCGGAGTGGAGGTCGGCGACGACGACGGGGAGGCGGTCGAGGGTGTCGGCGTCGGCGAGCTGGTCGTGGTGGGGGGACTCTTGTTCGTCGAC
Organism: uncultured Xylanimonas sp.; assembly: GCA_966249365.1. Lineage (GTDB taxonomy): Bacteria > Actinomycetota > Actinomycetes > Actinomycetales > Cellulomonadaceae > Xylanimonas. Next base: position 6,196 of record CBINDH010000075.1, read on the forward strand.
GCCGAGGACCATGGCCTGCAGGGGGGTGTAGCGGGCTTTGACGAGGTGTCCGGGGCCGGGTGCGGGGTCGGCGGGGAGGGCGCCGACGGGTCCGACGACGAGGGCGTAGCCGCCGGTGCCGAGGTTGCGGGCGAGGGCGGAGCAGTTGAGCAGGAGGGTGTCGCCGGTGTCGGGGTCGCCGACGAGGCCGGTGTAGGCGAGGGCTCGGACGCGGGTGTCGTCGCGTCCGGGGAGGGGTCGGTCGAGGTCGACGTGGAGCTCGCGGGCGCCGTTGGCGGGGTGGCCCCAGGTCTTTCCGCGCGACACCACGGTGCCGGTTCGCCAGGTGATCACGCTGGGAGCCTACGCGGCGGTTAGCCTCGACCTGATGTCTACCGACTTTCTTGGCTCCGGGTCCGGCTCGCCGGGGGTGCCGCCTGCGGAGCGGCTCCTGAATCTTGTGATCGCGCTGGTCAACACGAACGTGTCGATGACCAAGCAGCAGATCCGTCGCGGCGTGGCGGGGTACGGGGACGCGCCCACGGTGGAGGCGTTCGAGCGGATGTTCGAGCGTGACAAGGACACGTTGCGTGGCCTGGGCGTACCGGTGGTCACGGTGGACGCGGGCGGGCACAGCGACGACGTCGGGTACCGGATCGACAACGAGGCGTACGCGCTGCCGCCGGTGGACCTGACGCCGGCGGAGCTGGGCGTGCTGGCGTTGGCGGCGCAGCTGTGGGGGGACAAGTCGTTGCGGACGGACTCGTCGCGCGCGATGACGAAGCTGCGGGCTGCCGGTGTGGCGGGCGACGGTGCCGCGGACGTGTGGGCGGGTCTCGCGCCGCGGGTCCGCGCGGTGGGGGACGCGTACGGTCCGTTGCTCGATGCGGTGACGGAGCGGCGCCGGGTCCGGTTCCGGTACCGGACGGCGTCGACGGGCGTGCTCGCGGACCGGCACGTGGAGCCGTGGCGGATCGCGGCCCGCGGCGGCGGCTGGTATCTCGTGGGCCGGGACGTGGACCGGGACGCGCCGCGCGTGTTCCGGCTGTCGCGGATCGAGGGCCGGGTGCGGGTCGGGTCGACGCCGGCGGCGTTCGCGATGCCCGACCACGTGGACGTGGACGCCGCGCTCGGCGGGACGGGTCGCGAGCGGACGGCGGTCCTCGCGGTCGTGCCGGAGCGCGCGTCGGCGGTGCGGGCGCGCGCGGTGGACGTGCCGGGAGACGACCCGTGGGAGGCCCCCGAGGGGCGTGACCTGGTCGCGGTGCCGTTCACGTCGGTGACGACGCTCGCGGAGGAGCTCGCCGGGTACGCGGACGCCGTCGTCGTGCTCGGCCCGCCGGAGCTGCGCGCCGACGTGGTGCGCCGCCTGCAGGCGGCCGCGGCGCTCGACACGCTGGGTGAGGAGGTGTCCCGTGGCTGAGCGCGCCGACGACCGCCTGGTGCGGCTGCTGGGCCTGGTCGCGTTCCTCGACCAGCGCGGGCCCGTGCCCGTCGCCGAGCTCGCGGAACGCTTCGGGGTGTCCGAGAAGCAGATCCGCGACGACGTCGACCAGCTCTGGGTCACGGGCACGCCCGGGTACTGGCCCGACGACCTGATCGACTTCGACGCCGACGCCGTCGAGCGTGGCGTCGTGCACCTGACCGAGTCGCGCGGCCTGACGCGGCCGTTGCGGCTCGGCACCCGGGAGGCGGTCGCGCTCGTCGCGGCGCTGCGCGCGCTGCTCGACTCGCCGCCCGTGCGCGCCGACGCGGCACGCAGCGCCATCGTCGCGTCCGCCCTCGACAAGCTCTCCGCCGCGACCGGGGAGGCGGCGTCCGCGGTCGACGTCCAGATCGCGCACGACGGCGACCCGAAGGTCGTCCAGGCGGTCACCACCGCGCTCGCCGAGCGGCGCGTGCTGCGCATCCGGTACGTCAACGCCTCCGACGTCGCCGGCGAGCGGGACGTCGACCCGGCCCGCCTGCTCACCCAGGACGGCGCCGCGTACCTGCTCGCCTGGTGCCGCCGCGCGCAGGGGCGGCGCACGTTCCGCCTCGACCGGGTGCTCGCCGCGACCGTCCTCGACGAACCCGCCGACGCGCGCAACGTCGATGCCGCCGTCGCAGCCGGAGAGGTCGACGTCGCCGTGTCCGCCGCCGGGGGAGGCACCGCGCCCGCGGTCACCGTGACGTTCGCGTCGCCGGCGCGCTGGCTCGCCGAACAGGTCGCCGCGGAGTCCGTCACCGAGCTCGCCGACGGGGCGTTCGCGCTGCGGCTGCGCGTGTCGAACCCGGCCTGGCTGCGCAGCGTGCTGCTCGCCGCCGCGCCCCACGTGCTGGCCGTCGAACCGCACGAGGTCGCCGCGCAGGTCGCCGAGTCCGCCCGCGCCGCCCTGGCCGCGTACGGCGCCGAGACGGCCCCGTAGGCTGACCGTCATGTGGTGGGCCATCTGGAGCGTGCTCGTCGTCGGCACCCTCGTCGGTGCGTTCTTCCTCGCCCGCGACCTGTGGCGCAAGGGCCTCGCTCTCGCACGCGCCGCCGGGGACGCCTCCCGGGCCTTCGGTGAGGCGTCCGCACGCATCGCCGACGCCGTCGAGCAGGCCCAGGCGAACCCGCCCGACACCTCCGCGACCCTGTTCGACGACCCCACGACCCTGCGCGAACGCGTCAACGCGCAACGCCGCGCCCGCGCCGACCGCGCCGACGCCCGCCGCGCCCGCTGGTGGGCCACCGCCCGCGGCTGGTCCCTCGACGACTGGCTCGCCGACCGGCAGGCCACCCGTGCCCGGCAGGCGTCGAAGCAGCCGTAACACCGCGTAACCTGCCGGAATCCCCCGGGTCATGAGCGGCCGCGTAGGGTTAGCGCATGCTCCGCAACGGCCTCCAGGTTTGGCACATCGTCGTTCTCGTCGTCGTGCTTCTGCTCCTCTTCGGCGCCAACCGGCTCCCCGGGCTCGCCCGCAGCGTCGGCGAGTCGCTCCGGATCTTCAAGAAGGAGATCAAGGACCTCGGCGACGACGGCAAGACCGCCGACACCACCACCGACCCGACCCCGGTCGACCCGGCCGACCCGAACGGCCCGAAGGCCTGACCGTGCCCGCCACCCCCCGGAACGCCGAGGGGCGGATGCCGCTGCGCGAACACCTCGTCGAGCTGCGCAAACGACTCGTGCTCGCCGCCGGCGGGCTCGTCGTCGGGGCGATCGGCGGCTGGTTCCTCTACGCGCCCCTGTTCGAGCTCCTGCGCCGCCCGCTCGACAAGGCCAGCTCCGCGCTCGGCAAGGAGATCGCGCTCAACTTCACCGCCCTCGGCTCACCGCTCGACATGCAGATCAAGGGCGCCCTCTTCCTCGCCGCGATCGTCTCCGCACCCTGGTGGCTCTACCAGCTGTGGGCGTTCGTCACCCCCGGGCTCACCCGCCGCGAGCGCACGTACGCGTACTCGTTCGTCGGCGCGTCCCTCCCGCTGTTCGTCGGCGGGATGGCGCTGGCGTGGTGGGTCCTGCCGCACGCCGTGACCCTCCTGACCGAGTTCATCCCCGAGGGTGCCAACGGGTTCATCACCGCGCAGGAGTACCTGAGCTTCGTGATGCGGCTCCTGATCGCGTTCGGGCTCGCGTTCGTGCTGCCCGTGCTGCTCGTCGGGCTGAACTTCGCCGGGATCCTGCGCCACGAGACCCTCGCAAAGGGGTGGCGGTGGGCGGTGCTGATCGGGTTCGTGTTCGCCGCGATCATGACGCCCACCCCGGACCCGTGGACGATGATCCTCGTCGCGATGCCCATCTGCCTGCTCTACTTCGCGGCGCTCGGCGTCGCCGTCCTGCACGACCGGCGCGCCGACCGCCGCCGCGTCGCACCGACCGCCTGACGCGATCCGCGCACCCGCGTCAGGTACGGTTCTCGCCGTGCCAGGCACCACCACCCCGCCCGCGGCCCCCGGCACGTCGGGCGCGCCGCTCGCCC
>CBINDH010000076.1:0-10051 GCA_966249365.1 uncultured Xylanimonas sp.
TGGTTTCGACGGGGCTCAACCAGCAGGCGGGGCCGGTTTCGACGGGGCTCAACCAGCGCGTGCGGTCCCTAGAGGCCCAGGGCCGCCGCCATGTCGTGCTTGAGGGTCGCCAGCGTCCGCCGGGACCTCTCGCGCGCCACGCCCACCGCGTCGACGCTCGCGTCGGCGGCAACGTCGGTGACGACTTCCAGGTAGCACTTGACCTTGGGCTCGGTGCCCGACGGCCGCACGATCACGCGCGTGCCGTCCTGGCACAGCAGCCGCACGCCGTCGGTCGGGGGCAGTCCGTCGGCGCCCTCGGCGAGGTCGAGCACGTCGACGACCGGGGAGCCGGCGAGCGTCGTCGGCGGTTCGGCACGCAGGCGGGCCATCGCCGCGGGGATGCCCGACAGGTCCTCGAACCGCACCGAGAGCTGGTCCGTGAGGTACAGGCCGTGCTCGCGCGCGATGTCGTCCAGCCGGTCCACGAGGGTGCGTCCCTCGGCATTGAGTCGGTTGGCGAGCTGGGCGACCAGCAGCGCCGCCGAGATGCCGTCCTTGTCGCGCACCCGGGCGGGGTCGACGCAGTAGCCCAGCGCCTCCTCGTACCCGAACACGAGGCCCGGCGTGCGGGAGATCCACTTGAACCCCGTGAGCGTGGTCGCGTGCGCGAGGCCGTGCCGGTGGGCGATCGCGGCCAGCAGCCGGGAGGAGACGACCGAGTTCGCGAGCACGGGGAGGTCCTCGCCGAGGCCGTCCGCCGCGAGCCGCGAGGCGATGTCGTCGCCCAGCAGCGCGCCGACCTCGTCGCCGTGCAGCATGCGCCAGCCCTGCGACTTCGTGGTCTCCGGGCCCTGGTAGGTGCCGTGCCGCCGGTCGTGGACGGCGACGGCGCACCGGTCGGCGTCCGGGTCGTTCGCGATGACGATGTCGGCGTGCGAGTCCTGCGCGACGGCGATCGCCATGTCGATCGCGCCCTTCTCCTCCGGGTTGGGGAACACCACGGTGGGGAAGTCCGGGTCGGGGCGGTGCTGCTCCTCGACCGGCGTCACGCGGGCGAAGCCCGCCTCGCCGAGCACCCGGGCGAGCACCTGCCCGCCGACGCCGTGCAGCGACGTCGTCACGATGCGCAGCGTGCGGGGGGTGTCGTCGGCGAGCGCGAGGACCGCCGCGACGTAGTCGTCGACGATGCCCTGGTCGAGCACCGTCCAGCCCGACTCCGCGCGCGGCACGCCGGCCGCGGGCCCGACGGCGGCGATCTGCTCGGCGATCAGCGCGTCGTACGGCGGCACGATCTGGGCGCCCTGGCCGGCGTCGGTGACGACGCGCCCGCCGAGGTAGACCTTGTAGCCGTTGTCGGCCGCCGGGTTGTGCGAGGCGGTGACCATGACGCCCGCGTCGGCGTCGAGGTGCCGCACCGCGAACGACAGCACGGGCGTGGGCAGCGGGGCGGGCATGAGCAGCACCTCGGCGCCCTGCGCGGTGAGCACCGCCGCCGTGTCGCGCGCGAAGTCCGCCGAACGGTGCCGGGCGTCGAAGCCGACCACGACCTTCGGTGCGGCGTCCGGCAGCGCGGAGCGCAGGTACGCCCCGAGCCCCGCGGCGGCCCCGATCACCACCGCCCGGTTCATGCGGTTCTGCCCGGCGGCCATCGCGCCGCGCAGCCCGGCCGTGCCGAACTGCAGCGTCGTCGAGAACCGGTCCCGCAGCTCGGCGTGCGCCTGCAGGGCGCCGGGTGCGCTGCCGCGGGCACGCTCCACCAGAGCGCGGAGCTCGGCCTTGTCGGCGTCGTCGACGTCGTCGCGCTCCCACGCGGCAGCGGCGTCGAGCAGGGACTGCAGCGGGTCGACCTGCTCGGTCACACCAGCCTCCTCGTGCACAGGGCGGTCGTCAGGATCGACCACCGAAAGATCTCGGGTCAGACGAGCTTGACGATACGGGCGAGCAGGTCGCTGATGACAGGACCGGCCTTGGCACCCGCCTCCAGCACCTCCTCGTGCGACAGCGGCTGCGGGCTGACACCCGCGGCGAGGTTCGTCACCAGTGACATGCCGAGCACCTCCATCCCGCAGTGCCGCGCCGCGATCGCCTCGAGCGTCGTCGACATGCCCACCAGGTCGGCGCCCATGATCCCCGCGGCGCGCACCTCGGCCGGGGTCTCGTAGTGCGGGCCCGGGAACTGGGCGTAGACGCCCTCGGGCAGCGTCGGGTCGATCGAGTGCGCGATCTCGCGCAGGCGGGGCGTGTACAGGTCGGTCAGGTCGACGAACGTCGCCCCCTCGAGCGGCGACGTCGCCGTGAGGTTGATGTGGTCCTTGAGCAGCACGACCTGGCCGGGACGCCACGAGACGTGCAGGCCACCGCACCCGTTGGTCAGCACCACGGTGGTGGCACCCGTCGCGGCGGCCGTCCGCACGCCGTGCGCGACCCGGCGTACGCCGCGGCGCTCGTACAGGTGGGTGCGCGAGCCGAGCACCAGCACGTGCCGCACCGACCCGTCGGGCCGCTCGACGCGGATCGACCGCGTGGTGCCCAGGTGCCCCGCGACCGACGGCTTCGCGAAGCCCGGGATCTCGTGCGAGGGGATCTCCGCGACGACGTCGCCGAGCAGCTCGGCCGCACCGCCCCAGCCCGAACCGAGAACCAGGGCGATGTCATGGCCCTCGACGCCGGTGGCTGCGGCGATGTGCTCCGCGGCAGCACGGGCGACGTCGAACGGGTCGGTCGCCGGGTCGTCGAGGTCGGGGACGGGAGGAACGTTGGCGCTCATGGTCCGAGGCTATTCGGCTGGAGGCCTTGATGCCCGTCCGAGTGGACGGCGCGGTGGCCGGCTGCTGCGACAATGGGCGCCGTGCACGAGGACCTGACGCAACGTGGTGTCGGAAGCGGCCATCGGGTCGTGATCCTGGGAGGTGGGCCGGGCGGCTACGAAGCCGCGCTGGTGGCCCGCCGGCTCGGTGCCGAGGTCACCGTCGTCGAGAAGCAGGGCCTCGGCGGAGCCGCCGTCCTCACCGACGTCGTGCCCTCGAAGACGCTCATCGCGACCGCCGAGTGGCTGACGATCGCGGAGAGCGCACCCGAGCTCGGCATCGACGGCGGCGGCGGGCACCGCGTCGACCTCTCCGCGGTCAACACGCGCGTGCTGGCGCTCGCGGCCGCGCAGTCGGCCGACATCCGCGCGCGGCTGGACCGCGAGGGGATCACGGTCGTGGCGGGCCGCGGGCGGCTCGACGGCCCGTCACGGGTCGTGGTGTCTCCGGACACGGGCGATGAGCAGGTGCTCGACGCCGACGCCGTGCTCGTGGCCGTCGGCGCGACGCCGCGCACCCTGCCGACGGCGGTGCCGGACGGCGAGCGCATCCTCACCTGGACCCAGCTCTACTCGCTCGACGCGCTGCCGGAGCGGCTGATCGTCGTCGGCTCGGGTGTCACCGGTGCCGAGTTCGCCGGGGCGTACCGGGCGCTGGGCAGCGAGGTCGTGCTCGTCTCGTCGCGCGACCGCGTGCTGCCCGGCGAGGACGAGGACGCCGCCGAGCTGCTCGAGGGCGTGTTCCGCGGGCGCGGCATGGAGGTGCTGTCGCGGTCCCGGGCCGCGGGTGCGACGCGCACGGCGTCGGGCGTCGAGGTCACGCTCGACGACGGCCGCGTCGTCGAGGGCTCGCACGTGCTCGTCGCGGTCGGGGCCGTGCCCGCCACCCGGGGGATCGGGCTCGAGGAGGCCGGCGTCGCGCTGAGCGAGTCGGGCCACGTCGTCGTCGACAAGGTCTCCCGGACCACCGCGCGCGGCGTCTACGCCGCGGGCGACTGCACCGGTGTGCTCCCGCTCGCGTCGGTCGCGGCGCAGCAGGGCCGGATCGCGATGTCGCACGCTCTCGGCGACGCGGTCAGGCCGCTGCGGCTCCGCGTGGTCGCGGCCAACATCTTCACCGCGCCCGAGATCGCCACGGTCGGATACAGCGAGAAGCAGCTCCGCGAGCAGGGCCTGCGCCACGTGACGACGACGATCCCGCTGGCCCGCAACCCGCGCGCCAAGATGCTGGGCATGCGCGACGGCTTCGTCAAGCTCTTCGCGCACCCCGAGACGGGCGCGATGATGGGCGGCGTCGTCGTCGCGCCGCGCGCGTCCGAGCTGATCTTCCCGATCACGCTCGCGGTGGCCCACCGCCTCACGGCCGACGACGTCGCGGGCGCGTTCACGGTCTACCCGTCGCTCTCCGGCTCGATCGCGGAGGCGGCGCGCACGTTGCACGGGCAGGAGGTCGGGCGCGAGGCGTAGGTTCGGGCCATGCTCATCCGACTGACTCCCACCGAGGCCGTCGCCCTCGCCGCGATCGGCGGGGCGGGCCTGCCGCCCGTCGTCACCTCCGTGTCCGCCGAGGGCTCCGTCGTCCGGGTGACCGCCGACCTGCGCAAGCTCGACGAGCTGCCCGGACCGCTCAGGCTCGCCGCGAAGCTGGCCCCGATCGTCCGCGCCGACGTGCGCGTGCTCGGCTTCGCCGAGGGTGTGGCGACCCTGGGCGTCGGCGTCAACGCGGCGGGGCTGCCCGTCGGCAAGCTGCTCGGCTTCCTCGCCTCACCGCTGGAGAACATGCTGGTGAGCAAGGGGCTGCCCAAGAACGCGGTCGACATCTTGCCCGACGGGACGGTCGCGGTCGACGTCGAGGTGCTGCTCGCCGAGAAGGCGCCCGGGCTCGACGTCACGAAGGTCGCGATCGAGGACGGCGAGGTCGTGCTCCAGGCGTCGGTCGGCTGACCCGTCCGTCGCCGCACCGCCTACGCCTCGAAGAGCGCCTGCCCCACGAAGCCGCCCTCGGCCACGCCCGGCGGGACCGCCCACAGGCCCGAGCCCGTGTGGCGCACGTACTCCGACAGCAGGTCGTTCTTGGCCATGGCGTTCTGCATCGGGACGTACTGCGTGGCCGGGTCGCGCACGAACGCCAGGAAGAACAGGCCCGCGTCCAGGCGGCCCAGCCCGTCCGAACCGTCGGTGTAGTTGTACCCGCGGCGCAGCATGCGCACGCCGCCGTTCGTCTCGGGGTGGGCCATCGCGACGTGCGACGAGGGGTCGATGAGCGGGACACCGCCGCGACCGGCGCGGCCGAAGTCCGGCTCGGTCGTCTCCTCGCCACCGGACAGCGGGGCGCCCGTGCCCTTGGTGCGTCCGATGACGTTCTCCTGCTCGGCGAGCGAGCTGCGGTCCCACGTCTCGATCGTCATGCGGATGCGGCGGGCCACGAGGTAGGAGCCACCGGCGAGCCATGCGGCCCCGGGGTCGTCCGAGGGCGCGACCCACACGTGCTGGTCGAGCGCGTCCGTGTCCTCGGCGACGATGTTCGCCGTGCCGTCCTTGAACCCGAAGAGGTTGCGCGGCGTGGTCTGGGCGGACGAGGTGCGCGACGTGCGCCCGTAGCCGAGCTGGCTCCATCGCACCTGCGCGGTGCCGAACGCGATCCGGGCGAGGTTGCGCACCGCGTGCACGGCGATCTGCGGGTCGTCGGCGCACGCCTGGACGGCGAGGTCTCCGCCGCACCGGGCGGCGTCGAGCGTGTCGCCGGGGAAGTGGGGCAGGTCCTCCAGCAGCGCCGGACGCCGCGGCGCGAGGCCGAACCGGTCGTCGAACAGCGACGGGCCGAACCCGAAGGTGATCGTGAGGTTGCCGGGCGTGAGCTCCTGCGCCTCGCCGGTGTCGTCCGGCGGCGCCTCGTAGGGTCCGCCGACGGGTCCCAGCTCACCCGCCGGGAGGCCGCGGGTCATGCGCTCGGCCGCGACGGTCCAGCGCTGGAGGAGCTCGACCAGGTCGTCGCGCGACGTCGTCGTGAGATCGAACGCGGCGAAGTGCAGGCGGTCCTGGGCGGTGGTGGTGATCCCGGCCTGGTGGGTGCCGAAGAACGGGACGACGTCAGTCGCGGGTTCCGCCGCGGCCGCCGTGGCGCGCGCGGCGCCGAACCCGCCCGCGAACCCCGCGGCGAGAGTCACCAGGCCGGCGCCGCCGAAGCCGAGGAGCGAGCGCCGGGAGACCCCACGGCCCCCCTCGGGCGCGACTACCCCGCCCTCCGCCGGGAGGACGGAGGCGGCTTCGTCGTGACGATCGGTCACAGGACCACCGCGGCCGTCAGGTGGCTCAACGGCTCGCCGAGGGCGTCCACCGCGGCGGCCAGCGCCTTGACGTCGTCGGCGCTCAGCTCCGGGTAGGCGACGAACCCGTCGCCGTCGCGGTGGCCGTCGAGCAGCGCCTGCAGCTCGCCGAACCGGGTGTCGAGCTCGGCGACCAGGTCGGGGTCGTTGGCGGTGACGGCGTCGCGGAGACCGTCGAAGGCGACCTTCGCGCCGTCGACGTTCGCCTGGAAGTCCCACAGGTCGGTGTGCGACCAGATCTCCTCCTCGCCGGTGACCTTGCCGGTCGCCACCTCGTCGAGCAGGCCCTTGGCGCCGTTGCCGATGGTGGCGGCGTCGATGGTCGCGGCGAAGTCGTCGGCGTGCACGCGCTCGTGCAGCGTGGTCGTGTCGGCGAGGAGCTGGTCGGCGTACCGGGTGCGCTGCTCGGCGGTCAGGGGCGTGTAGGCCGTGCCGCCGTTCGCCTCGGGCGTCGGCTGCCACAGGTCCTTCTCGAGGACGTGCCAGCCGGTCCACTACTGGCCCTCCTCGAGGTCCGCCTCGCTGGCGTCCATGCGCGGGTCGAGGTCGCCGAACGACTCGGCGACCGTCTCGATGCGCTCCCAGTGGGTGCGGGTCGGGGCGTACAGCGCGCGGGCCGCGTCGTCGTCGCCGGCCCGGATCGCGGTCACGAAGGCCTCGGTGCCGGCCAGGAGCTGGTCGGTCTGGTCCTCGACGTAGGCCAGGTACGCCGTCGTCGCGGCCTCGATGTGCTCCGCGAGCGCCCCGGAGGGCGCGATGTCGACGCCCGAGTCCGTGACGGTGAAGTCGGCGCGGATGCCGTCGCCGACCATGCCCGGCTTGCACGAGGTCACGTAGGAGCCGGGCTTCGCGGTGACCACGAGGTCGCGGGAGAGGCCCGGGCCGATGTTCTCGACCTCGCTGACGATGCGCAGGCCGTCCTCGGCGTAGAGGTAGAACTCCGTGGTGTCGTCGCCGTCGTTGGTGACGGAGAAGACGACGTGGCCCGACGGCGCCTCGGTCGTGGAGAGCTCGCAGGTGTCGGCGGTGCTGCGCACCGTGACGGTGGCCGGGGCGTCGTCGCCGGTCGCGCCCTGCGGAGCGGGGTCGTTCGGCGTGCACGCGGTGGCGAGCGCGACGGCGGCGAGCGCGGCGAGGGGGAGGGCGGCGCGCGGGTTCAGGGGCAGGCGGGGCACGGGTGTCCTTCGGTGTCGTTCAGGCGTGACGCGCCGGCGTGGCGGCACGGGGTGGCGGCCAGGGCTCGTCAGGCGGTGACGGGCTGGGGCGTGACGGGGGCGGCGGTGGGTCGGGGGCGCGCCCACGCGGTCCGGACGAAGAGGATCAGCGTCGGCACCGCGTAGAGCACCCAGGCGACGGCCTGCAGCCAGGTGGTGGCGGGGGAGAAGTTGAGGATGCCCTTGAGCACGGTGCCGTACCAGGAGGTCGGCGGGACCTGGGCGGAGACGTCGAACGCCAGGTGGTGGAGCCCGGGCAGGATGCCGGCCTCCTGCAGGTCGTGGATGCCGTACGCGAGCACCCCCGCGGCGACGACGATGAGGAACACGCCGGTCCAGCGGAAGAACGAGCGCAGGTTGAGGCGCAGCGCACCCCGGTAGACCAGGTAGCCGAGCACGATGGCGACGGCCAGGCCCAGCACCGCCCCGACGAGCGGGCGGGTGGACGTCCCGGTGGCCTGTGCGCCGGCCCAGAGGAAGAGGGCGGTCTCCAGGCCCTCGCGGCCCACGGCGAGCATCGCCATGACGGCGACGGCCCACCGCCCGGCGTCGACGGCGTCGCCGAGCCGGGACTCGAGGTTCGCCTTGAGGAACCGGGCGGTCTTGCCCATCCAGAAGATCATCCAGGTGATCAGCCCGACGGCGATGATGGAGAGCGTGCCGCCGATGGCCTCCTGCGCCTCGAACGTCAGGCCCTGCGGGCCGAACGTGAGCAGCGCGCCGAACCCCAACGACACGGCCACGGCGACGCCGATGCCCAGCCACAGCTGCGGCAGCCGGTCGCGGCGGCCGGACTTGACCAGGAAGGCGACGAGGATCCCGACGACGAGCGCGGCCTCGAGCCCTTCGCGCAGCCCGATGAGGAAGTTGGCGACCATGACACTCCAGCGGAGTAGGTAAGGCTTACCTGACTGATGCACGCTAGCCGAGTCACGGGCGTTTACACAACGCGCGTGTGCGCTAATTCACTGAGTGGACGGCCGGGTGTCCTCCAGGAGCGCGAGCAGCCCGGGCAGCGCCGTCGCGAACGCCGGCAGGAGCTCCAGGCCGGCTGCCCTGCGCACCGGCACCCACCGCACGTCGAGGCTCTCCGCGTCCGTCGGCATCGGCACGACGTCGCCGGCCGCCTCCGCGACGACCGTCGTGTACCGCCACACGCCGTGGTCCAGCACGTGCCGCCCGACGACGCGGACCCGCTCCGCCGCGATGCCCGCCTCCTCGGCCGACTCGCGCAACGCGCCCGTGACCGCGTCCTCGCCCGCGGCGAGCGCACCGCCCGGAATGCCCCACGTGCCGCCGTGATGCGACCACAGTGCGCGGTGCTGCAGGACGACGTCCGACACCCGACCCGTGGCGGACCGGCGGGCGAGCAGCAGCCCCGCCGCCCCGTACAGGCCCCAGTGCCGGTGCTCGGCGCCGTCGAACCGGCACTCGACCCAGCCGTCGCCGTCGTGCCGGTGGGTCGTGCCTGGGCTGGGCATGCGGTCAGAGTAGTGCGCACCATGGACGGGTGAGCGATGAGTCGGGAGGCGCTCCGTCGTCGGAACCCACCATGACGGACGTCGCTGCGATGCCCCGCTGGAAGCGCAACACCACGTACTTCCTCGCCGGGCAGACGGTCTCCCTGCTGGGCTCGATGCTGGTCCAGTACGCCGTGATGTGGCACCTGACGATCACGACCCGGTCGGGCACCGTGATGATGTGGTCGATCGTCTTCGGCATGCTGCCCCAGGCGTTCGTCAGCGTGTTCGGCGGGGTGTGGGCCGACCGGCACAACCGCAAGCTGCTCATCATGGGCGCCGACACCACCATCGCCGTCGTCACCCTCGGGCTCGCCCTGCTCATGGCCTCCGGCGTCGACGACCTGTGGGTGATCTACGCGGCGCTCGCGGTGCGCTCGACGTTCGCGGGCATCCAGACGCCGGCGGTGAGCGCGATGATCCCGCAGATCGTCCCCGAGGACCAGCTCATGCGGATCAACGGGCTCAACCAGTCGATCCAGTCCGCGATGTTCCTTCTCGCCCCCGTGCTCGCCGCGGCCATCTACGCGAATTTCGAGATCGTCGCGGTCTTCTTCGTCGACGTCGCCACCGCGCTGATCGGCGTCGCGCTCCTGTCGCTCGTGCCGGTCTCGCGGGTGGCGCGCACCTCCGGCGACGACGGGCCGCCCGCCTACTTCGACGACCTGATCGCCGGCGTGCGGTACGTCGCCCGGCACGCCTCGGTGCGCTGGCTCATCGCGCTGTTCGCCGTGACGATGGTGCTGGTCGGGGCGCCCGCGTACCTCACGCCGCTCATGGTCGCCCGGACGTTCGGCGACGAGGTGTGGAAGCTGACGGCCAACGAGGTCGCCTGGGCGATCGGCATGCTCGGCGCCGGCCTCGTCATCGCCGCCCTCGGGCCCCGCGTCACGCGGCACCTGCGGCTCATCATCATCTCCGTGCTCGGCGCGGGCGTGTTCACCGGGCTGCTCGGCGTCGCGCCGAACATGTGGGTGTTCTTCGGGTTCGGGCTGGTCGTCTCGGCGACCTACGCCACCATGTTCGCCCCGGCCATGACGATCATGCAGACCACCGTCGAGCCGCAGTACCAGGGACGCGTCTTCGGGTTCTTCGGCATCGTGATGTCGGTAGGGATGCCGCTGAGCATGGTCGTCTTCGGACCCCTCGCCGACCGGTACTCGGTCGAGTCGCTGCTCGTCGCCGCCGGGGTGCTGCTCGTGG
>CBINDH010000077.1:0-10050 GCA_966249365.1 uncultured Xylanimonas sp.
GATGTACGCGATCGGCGACGATCCTTCGCGCTGGCTCGACGACAAGGCGGCGCAGGCGCAGCTCAAGGAGCGCTCGGTGGAGCGCATCAAGTTCTTCTGGGGGGTGATGGAGTCGGACGTCGCGCCCGCCCCGTACCTGCTCTACTCCGCGCAGAACCTCCGCAAGCGCTACCCGTGGCCGTTCCGCTGGTTCGAGGCGCGGGCGCTTGCCGGGGCGTCCGCGGTGAGCGTGTGCAACGACGACGCCGGGGCGATCGTGCGCGACAAGGGCGCGCGCACGGCCGTCACCATCCCGCTCGGCATCGACCCCGCGGTGTTCCACCCCGGGCCCGAGCGCCCGGCCCCGGCCACGCGGCTGCAGGTCGGGTACGCGGGCCGGCTCGCCGCGCACAAGGGCGTGGACGTGCTGCTCGCCGCGGTCGCCTCCGACGAGCGGCTCACGCTCACGGTCGCGGGCGACGGCCCCGACGCCGCGGCGCTCGCGGAGGCAGCGGCCCCGCTCGGGGACCGCGTGACGTTCGCCGGCTCGCTCGACGGCGACGCGCTGGTCGCCTTCTACCGTTCGCTCGACGTGCTCGCGGTGCCCTCGCTGGCGACACCCGGCTGGGTCGAGCAGTTCGGCCGCGTCGCGGTCGAGGCGATGGCGTGCGGGGTCCCCGTCGTCGCGTCGGACACCGGGGCGCTGCCCGACGTCGTCGGCGGCGCCGGGCTGCTCGTGCCCGCCGGGGACGCCGTGGCGCTGGGGGCCGCGCTGGCCCGCGTGCTCGACGAGCCGGGCCTCTGGGCGACGCTGCGCGCCGCCGGGCTCGCCCGCGCCGCCTCCTGCACCTGGGAGCAGGTCGCCCGGTCCTACCGGGCGCTGTACGACGCCGCCCTGCCGACCACGGGGCCGAGCGCGGCCCGCCCGCCCGAGGTGGTGCTGGTCGCCTACGGCTCGCCCGAGCTCGTGCGGCAGGCCCTCGAGCCGCTGCTCGGCAAGTACCCGGTCACCATCGTCGACAACTCGTGCATGCCCGCGATCCGCGCGATCGCCGCCGACCTCGGGGCCGTCTATCTCGACCCGGGCCGCAACGGCGGTTTCGCCGCCGGCGTCAACCACGCCCTCGCGCACCGCAGCAGTCCCGGCGCCGACGTCCTGCTGCTCAACCCGGACGCCGTCGTCACGCCCGACGACGTCACGGCACTCCAGGCGGCGGCCCACGCCGGGGCGCGCATCGCGTCCGTCGGGCCGGTGCAGCACGACGGCGACGGGCAGCCGGCGCGCGTGGTGTGGCCCTTCCCGAGCCCGGCCGGCACCTGGCTCGAGGCGCTCGGGCTGGGTCGGTGGCGCGCCCGCAGCGGGCGCGGCACGTTCGTCATCGGGTCGGTGCTGTACCTGCGCGCCGACGCGCTCGCGGACGTCGGACCGTTCGACGAGCGGTTCTTCCTCTACGCCGAGGAGACCGACTGGGCGTACCGGGCCGCGCGGCGCGGGTGGGAGCACGTGGTCGTCCCCGAGGCGACCGCCAGGCACCTCGGCGGCGCCACCTCGTCCAACCCGGCGCGCCGCGAGGCGCACTTCCACGCGTCGCAGGAGCGCTACGTGCGCAAGCACTTCGGCGCGGCCGGCTGGGCAGTGGCCCGCGCCGGCCAGGTGGCGGGGTCGGCGGGGCGCCGCCTCCTGCGGCGCGGTGAGGCCCGCGCCGCGGCCGCGCGGCGGCTGCGCACCTACGTGATCGGACCGGTCCGCGCGGAGAAGGCCTTCCTGCGGGGTCCCGCATGACGCCCGCGCACGCCCGCACCATCCCGCGCACCCCGCTCGACCACGCCGCCGACGCCGGCCGCACCGCGCTCGAGACCATCGACCAGAAGCGGCGCTTCGCGTGGGGCGACGTCAAGGCTCTCGCCGCCGACGGCACCCTCGAACGGTGGGCCGGCGTGCTGCTGCTCGCGGCGTTCCTCGCGATCGGCTCGGTCGCCGTCGGCGCGCTGGCCGTCCCCTACGGGTGGCTCATCGTGGGCGGCGGCGCCGTCCTGATCCTCCTCGCCCTGACGACGCTCGAGCAGGCGGCCGTGCCGATCCTTGCGATGCCGGGCCTCGTGCTCATCCAGCGCGTCGGCGGGATCCTGTCCGCGAGCGACGCCGTGCTGATCGTCGCGTTCGGCTTCGCCGTGCTGTTCGGCGTCCGCCCGTACTCCCCCGCGATGCGCGCGATGCTCTGGCTCACGGTCGTGTACCAGCTCTCGACCCTGTTCACGGTGCTGGTCAACCCGTACCCCGACAACACGATCGAGTGGTTCCACGCCTGGGCCTCGACGGGTGGCGCGCTCGTCATGGGGTGGGCCGTCGGGCGCTCCGGCCGGGCGCGGCTCGGGCTGTCGCTGTTCATGGGCGTGTGCCTCATCATCGCGGCGTCGACGGTCGCGACGGCCGGCCTGCAGATCCTGCGCGGCAACCTCGGACCCGTCTACCTGACGTTCCCGTTCCCGATGCACAAGAACCTGGTGGGCTGCCTGCTCGGGTTCGCCGGCGTTCTCGCGTACGCCCGCCCCTGGTGGATCGGCTGGCCGCGGCGCCTCGCGCTCGCCGCGTTCTGGCTGTGCAGCCTCGCCGTGCTCGCCTCGCAGGCGCGGCAGGCGCTCCTCGGGCTCGTCGCGGGCGTCCTCATCATCACGCTGCGCCCCGACCCGGACCGCAAGCGCTCCCGACTCATCCTCCTCGGTCTGCTGCCCGCGATGGTGTTCGTCGCCTCCATGGTGCGCAACCAGCTCGAGGAGGGCAACCAGTTCAACTCCGCCTACCAGCGCCTCGAGTGGTACCAGCAGGCGATCCGCATCTGGCAGAAGGACCCCTGGTTCGGGGTGGGTCTGCGCTGGTGGGAGTCGGGACGGCACGAGTACGTCTTCCAGCCGCCCAACGTCGAGCTCGAACAGCTCTCCGCGACCGGCATCGTCGGGCTCGTGGGCCTGCTCGTGCTGTTCATCGGGGCTCTCGTGGTGCTGTGGGGCGTCGAGTCGCGCTTCTCGAACGTGGCCGTCGCGATCCTCGTGACCCGGTTCGTCCAGGGCCAGTTCGACCTGTTCTGGTCCGCGGTCGTCATCTCGGTGCCGTTCGTGCTCGTCGGCGTCGCGCTCGGCGCGCACGCGTACGCCGAGGACAAACGGGCCCTGCGACGCGCCGCCGCCGAGGCGCAGCCGGCAGCACCATGACCGCGCCCACCGTGCTGCAGATCGCCCCCGAGATCGGCCCGGGCACCGGGGTCGGCGCCGTCGCGTACCACCTCGAGCGCGAGCTGGGCGCCCTCGGCGTCACCACCGAACGCTTCACCCTCGACGACGCGCACGGCGCGTGGCTGCCCGCCCCGGGGCCGGGCGTGCGCGGCAAGCTCGCCCTGCTGGCCCGCGTGGTGTGGTTCTCCACCGTCGGCACCGTGCTCGTCCGACGCCGCCTCGCGGCCTCGCCGGGCACGGTCGGCCTGTGCCACAACGACGTGCTCGCGGGCGACGTGTACGTCAACCACGGCATCCTCCAGGTCGCCATGGCGTCGCGCGGCGCGGCCTGGCGACGCCTCGTGCGCAACCCGCTGCACCTGTTCGTCGTCGCGCGCGACCACGTGCGCTACCGGGGCCGCACGCACCGCGTCGTCGTCAACCTGTCCGCCGTCGAGGACGCCGCGCTGCGTGCCACCTACCCGCGGCTCGCGCCGCCCACCACCGTCATCGGCAACGGTGTCGACCTCGAGCGCTACCAGCCGCCCACCGACGCCGAGCGCAAGGCCGCGCGCGCGACGCTCGACCTGCCCGACGACGCCCTCGCGCTCGTGTTCGTCGGCCACGAGTACGGCCGCAAGGGCCTGCCCGTGGTGCTCGACGCGCTGGGGGAGCACCACCGACATGGTCGGCGACGTCCGGCGCGACGCCGCGGCGCGCGGGATCGCCGACCGCATCCGGACGCTCGGCACGCAGCCCGACCCTCGGCCCGCGCTGCACGCCGGCGACGCGCTCGTGCTGCCCGCCGCGTACGAGTCCTACGGGCTCGTCGTCGTCGAGGCGCTCGCCTGCGGGCTGCCCGTCATCGCCACCCCGACCGGCTGCGTGCCCGACGTCGTGACCGACGGCGTCGACGGCTGGGTCGTCGAGGCCACCGGACCCGCGGTCGCCGCCGCGGTGGAACGGCTTGCCGCCGCCGAACCGAGCGCCGTCCGGGCAGCCGCCCGGAAGGCCGCCGAGACCCAGGGCTGGGCCGACGTCGCCCGCCGCTACCGCGACCTGCTCCTCGGCCTCAGGGAGACCTCGTGAACGTGCTGCACGCCGTCCGCTCGAACGGCTTCGCCGGGGTCGAGCGGCACGTCGCCGAGCTGGCACGCGCCCAGGCCGCCGCCGGGGACGACGTCGTCGTCGTGGGCGGGGACCCGCAGGCCATGCGGGCGGCGCTCGCGGGCGACACCGCTGCGGCACGGATCCCCCATCACCCCGCCGCCACGGTGCTCGCCGTCGCCCGGGCGCTCGCCGCGCTGGGCCCGGGCTGCGACGTCGTCCACGTCCACATGACCGCCGCCGAGGTGGCCGCGACCCTGGCCGCGGCGGCCCGCCCGGCGCTCAGACGCGTGCCCGTGGTGAGCACCCGGCACTTCGCGGGGACGCGCGGCAGCGGACCCGTGGGGGCGCTGACGGCTCGCGTGGCCCGGCACCGGGTGGCCGACCAGGTCGCTATCAGCGCGTACGTGGCCGAGCACGTCGACGGGCCCGCCACCGTGGTGCACCCCGGCGTCAGGGAGTCCGCGGGGCCGGTCGCCGACGCAGCCGGGCGTGAGCCGGTCGTGCTCGTCGCGCAGCGGCACGAGCCCGAGAAGGGCACCGACGTCGCGGTGCGCGCCTTCGCCGCGTCCGGGCTCGCCGACGCCGGCTGGCGGCTGGAGCTCGCCGGGTCAGGCACGCTGACGCCCGCGCTGCAGGCGCTCGCCGGCGAGCTCGGCATCGCGGCGGCCGCCACGTTCCTGGGCCGGCGCGACGACGTCCCGGCCCTGATGGCCCGCGCGGCGGTGCTGGTCGCCCCGTGCGCGGTCGAAGGGCTGGGGCTCAGCGTCGTCGAGGCGATGGCCGCGGGGCTGCCCGCGCTGGTCGCGGACGCGGGCGGGCACCGGGAGACCGTCGGCGCGCTCGGGGTTCCGGGCGCGCTGTTCCCGCCCGGCGACGCGGCGACCGCGGGAGCCCGCCTGGCCGCGCTGGCACGCGACCCGCGCCTGCGTGACACGCTCGCCCGGGCGGGGCTGGACCTGCAGCGCGCGTCGTTCACGCCGCAGGCGCACGCGGCCGGGGTTCGCGCGGTGTACGACCGGGTGGTCGCGGCTTCCGCCCGCGTGGCTCAGGGGGTACGGCGATGACCGACCTCGTCGTGCTGTCCCTCGAGACGTGGGACGACATGTGGCGCCGCAACCAGCACCTCGTCGCGCGTCTGCTGCGCGACCGACCCGACCTGCGCGTGCTGTTCGTCGAGCCGGCCGCCGACCCGGTGCACGCGCTGCTCCACCGGCGACGGCCCGCCCCCGGCCGCGGCCTGCGCCCCGGACCGGCCGTCGACGGCGTCGACGGTGGCGCGCGCCTGTGGCTCCACGAGCCGACCAAGCCGCTCCCCCGCCGCATCGACCGGGCCGCCGACGTGCGCCTGGCCCGGTCGGTGACGCGCGCCGCCCGCCGCCTGGGCATGACGGACCCGCTGCTGTGGGTCAACGACCCGTCCGGTGCGCGCCTGCTGCGCGCGACCACCTGGCACGCGCTGTACGACGTCACCGACGACTGGGTCGCGGCGAGGCGCAGCCCGGCGGAGCACGCCCGCGTGCTCGACGACGAGGACCTGCTGCTGCGCACGAGTGCGCAGGTCACCGTCTGCTCGCCGGCGCTGGCGGCAGCCAAGGGCCCTGCCCGGCGCACCGCGGGCCGCCCGGACCCGGTGCTCATCACCAACGCCGTCGACGTCGAGCGCTACGCCGCCCCGCACGCCCGGCCCGCGGACCTTCCGCCGCTGCGCGTGGCGCTCTACGCGGGCACGGTCCACCCGGACCGGTTCGACGTCGACGTCGCGCTCGCCACCGCCCGCCACCTGGAGGGCGACGACGCCACGCTCGTGCTGCTCGGGCCCGTCGTCGACCTGTCCCCCGCGCAGCACGAGGCGTTGTCCGCAGCGGGCGTCGTCATGCTCGGGCCGCGCCCGTGGGACGCCGTGCCGGCCTACCTCCAGCACGCCGACGTGCTCCTCGTGCCGCACGTCGTGGACCCGTTCACCGACAGCCTCGACCCGATCAAGCTCTACGAGTACCGGGCGGCGGGCCGGCCCGTCGTCGCGACCCCGGTCGCCGGGTTCCGCGACCAGGCCCCGGACCCCGGCTACCTGACCGTCGCGTCGGCCGACGACTTCCCCGCGGCGGTGGCCGGCGCCCTCGCCGCCGGGCTGGTCACCCGCCCCGACCCGACCGTGCCCACGTGGGACGGGCAGGCGGCGCTCATGAGCGACGTGCTCGACCTGCTGCGACCTGTCGCCACACGCTGAGCAGCCCCTCCGCCGTACGGTCGACACCCAGGTGCTCCGCCGCGTACGCGTGCGCCTCGCGAGCCCGCCGCTCGGCGTCGTCGCGGGCGTCGAGCACCCCGAGGACGGCGTCGGCGAGCGCGTCGGCGTCGCCCGGCGGGACGAGGGTCCCCCACGCCCCGAGGATCTCGGGCACCCCGCCCGCGCGCGTCGCGACGACGGGCACGCCGCGCGCCAGCGCCTCGGCGACCACCTGCCCGTACGGCTCGGGGACGGGCGAGGCGTGCACGCACACCGCGAGCGTGTCGAGCTCGCCGGCGACGTCCTCGGTGTGACCCACCCACGTCACCGCGTGCGCGACGCCCAGCCGGTCGGCCTCGGCGCGCACCTCGGCGGCGTAGTCGTCGGCGCCGAACAGCGGCGCCCCGACGAACCGCAGGCGCGCCGCCGGGTACCGGGCGAGGATCCGCGGCATCGCATGGACGAGCTCGCGTTGCCCCTTGGTGGGGCTGATGCGCCCGACGAGCCCGATCACCAGGCCGTCAGGCGTCGGGCGCGGTGCCGACCGGACCTGCTCGGGCGCGAGACCGGGCGGCACGACGCGCAGCACCCGCACGCCCGGCAGCGTGCTCGCCGTGGCCCGGGAGTTGGCGACGACGGCCGCGGGCACGTGGCCGGCCACCCAGCGCACCAGCCGCACCGCGCGCGCCGGAAGGTAGTCGGCGGCGATCCGGTCGTGCACGTGCCACACCAGCGGCCGCCGCGCCGCGAGCGCCGGCAGCACGCCGAGGAGGTCGGCCTTGAGCGAGGTGGTGTGCACGACGTCGGGCCGCAGACGGCGCAGGCGCCGGGCGAGGCGCACCTCGAACGGGATCACCCGCAGCGCCCGCAGGACCGCACGCGCCCCGCCGAGCTCGTGGCGGCTCCGTCCCGCCACGGCGGCGTCGAGCGGCAGCACCTCGACGCCTGCCCCCACGGCACGCATCCGGCCCACGAGCGGACCGTCGGCGAACAGCACCACGTGCACCGCGGCACGGTCGCCGATCGCGGCGACGGCCCGCTCCAGGGCGAGCTCGGCCCCGCCGGGTTGTGCGGTGTGGTCGAGGACGACGACGCGCAGGCTCACGCCGCGCCGTCGCTCACCTCGGACCCGCGGACCGGGGTCACGTCCCCGTCGCCCGCCGCCGGCGCGGCACGGTTGGCCGCCAGGGCCTGCTGCGAACGCGCCAGGTAGGTCCGCGCCACCCGCGGCACGGCCACGGTGGGCGGCGCGCCCGGCTTCGGCACCGACGGCCCGGTCGCGGCGTGGGCCGGTGTGGCCGGCTCCTCGGACGCCTCCGCCGGCTCCGTGGGCTGCGCGGCCCGCTGCCGGTTCGACGAGCGGCTCCCGAACCGGAACAGCACGCCGGACGGCCCCTGGGCCACGTACGTCGTCGCGTACTGCTCGCGGCGTCCTCCGGCGACACCCGCGAGGACCACGCCCACGAGGGGCACGTTGTTGATCCGCAGGCGCTCGGCCGCCGAGGCGAGGACCGTCCGGGTCGTGCGGCCCGCCGCGGCGACGAGCACGACGCCGTCCGCGTACTGGCCCAGGATGGTCGCGTCGGCCGCCGCGAGCGCCGGCGGCCCGTCGATGACGACGACGTCCGCCTGGTCGCGCAGGGAGGCGATGAGGTCACGCACCTCGGTGGTGGCCAGGTAGTCGGCGGGGTCGAGCACGTCGTTGGACACCGCCACGAGCGCGAGGTTGGGCACCCGCGTGGGCCGCGGGCTCGTCCCGGACTTCTGGGCGCCGTCCGGCGCGGGCAGGTACTCGTCGAGGTGCGAGCGGCGCAGGTCCGCGGAGACGGCGATGGTCTTCAGCCCGGACAGCGCGAACGACGCCGCGAGGTTCGCGGTGATGAACGCGCGCGGCGGGCGCCGGTCGGACGCGGTGACGAGCACGACGTGCTGCGGGTGTCCCGACGCCTGGTGGACCGCGGTGCGCAGCTCGCGGATCGACTCGGTGAACGGCGTCGCGTCGCGGCTGGAGACGGGCAGGCCGCCACCGCGGCGGAACGCCTTGTCGGCGGCACGGACGTCGAACAGCGACGCGAGCACGGGCGCGTCGGCGAGCCTGGCGGCCATCGCGGAGTCGCGGACCCGCCCGTCGAGACCGCGCTTGGTCAGGGCGAGCGCCATGCCGAGCACCAGGCCGGCGAGCGCGGCGACGGGCAGGACGGCGCTCATGGTCAGCCCGGGGATCTCCGCCTCGGAGGCCTGGGCGGCGACGCGCGCGGGCGTGGTGATGGTGGTCAGTCCGACGATCTTCTTGGCGAGCGACCCGAACTCCGCGACGATCGTCTCCTTCTCGACCCCGGCGAGCACGTCCTCGGGGTTGACGGCCAGGCGCTGCTCGATGGGCAGGAGGCTGGCCTCGAACCCGGCACGCTGCGCGGAGAGCTGCTCGACCTGCAGGTCGCGGATGGTCGAGACGTGCGCGGCGAACGCCTCGGCGACGGCGTTCGTGACCTCCTGCACCCGTTCGCGGTCCGTCGACCGCACGCGCACGACGACCTCGCCGGAGTCGTGGTCCTCGCCCCAGATCTCGGGCAGGTCGGCCACCGTGGTCCCGAGCGCGGTGGCCGCGGCCTCGAGCACGGCCTGGTCGGTGACGTTGGTCCCGGTGGCGGCGATGAAGAGCGACCCGTCCGCGGTGCCGCCCACCTGGACGGTGGCCTCCGACTCGTAGACGTGCTCCTGCTGGTCGAGGTAGACGTACGCGCCGACGACGGCGAGGATCACGGACGCGACGAGGAACCAGCGGCCGCTCCACAGTGCGCGCAAGAACTCCCGGACGGTCATCGGACGGCCTCCTCCGCGCTCAGGGACGCTCGTTGCGCGGCGACGATATCGCGCAGCCGGGCGCTGAACCGGTCGGCGGAGAACCCGGCGACGTGGGTCTGGATCGCGTCGCGGTCCCAGTCGCGCAGCAGGGCCGCGTCGACGGCGAGCGAGACCTCGACGGGGCGGGGCGTGCCGTCCTCCTCGGACCCGGCGAAGTAGACGCCGTTGAGCCCGTCGACGACCGTGTCGAGATAGCCGCCGTCACCGAGCACCGCGACGGGCAGGCCGAACGCCCCCGCCTCGAGCGGGGTGAGGCCGTAGTCCTCGAAAGATGCCGCGACCAGCACCGACGCGTTCATGTAGGCCCAGCGTAGCGTCGCATCCTCGACGCGCCCGGCGAGCACCACGCGGCCGGGTGCGACGTGGTCGGCGAGCGCCTGCAGGCGGGCCCGGTCGGGGCCGTCGCCGATGACGAGCAGCGACCGCCCGAGGAGCGCGGCCGCCTCGATGACGACGTCGACGTTCTTGTACGGCAGGAGCCGCGCGACGCACAGCAGGAAGCCGGGCTCGAGGCCGGGCACGGGGAGCTCGGGCCCGCTCGCGGGCAGCAGGGCGGGCGGCGGGGCGAGCACCTCGGCCTCGATGCCGTAGGCCGCGCGCACCGCACGCTGGGTCACCGTGGAGTTGGCGAGGTAGACGTCGGCGCGGGCTGCGGCGCG
>CBINDH010000078.1:0-9962 GCA_966249365.1 uncultured Xylanimonas sp.
GAGTCCGGCGGCCGCTACGTGCACGTCATCGCCGACGGCGGCGTCGGGCGCTCGGGCGACATCGTCAAGGCCGTCGCGTGCGGCGCCGACGCCGTCATGCTCGGGGCGGCGCTGGCGCGCGCGCAGGAGGCGCCGGGCAAGGGCTGGCACTGGGGTCCCGAGGCGCACCACGCGCAGCTCCCGCGCGGCGAGCGCGTCGAGGTGGGCACCGCGGGCACGCTCGAGGAGATCCTCTTCGGCCCGGGCCGCCAGGCCGACGGCACGCTGAACCTCGTCGGCGCGCTCAAGCGGGCCATGGCCACGACCGGGTACTCCGACCTCAAGGAGTTCCAGCGGGTCGAGGTCGTCGTCTCGCCGTACCAGCCGCACTGACGCCGGCCCGACAGCCCCTGATGCTGTCGGAGGGCTCTGAGTAGGGTGGCCGCCATGGATACTCCCGACGCCGAGCCCGGTCTGGCCGGGATCGTCGACCCCGAGCTTCCCGCCGGCACCTACGCGCTGGAGCCCGACGTCGTCGCGCCCCTGCTCGCGCGCCTCGTCACGTCACAGGCGGCGGGCGAGCACAGGGCGCTGACGCCGTTCACCGGGGCGCCGCTCGTCTCGCTGCCGCTGTCGTCCACCACCGACGTCGCCGAGGCCGTCGGGCGGGCGCGGACGGCGCAGGCCGCCTGGGCGGACGTCCCCGTGCGGGAACGGGCGCGCGTCCTGTCGCGGTTCGCGAAGGCCGTGCTCGACCGCCAGTCGGACGCGCTCGACCTGGTCCAGCTCGAGTGCGGCAAGGCGCGCTTCAGCGCGTTCGAGGAGGTCGCGTACGCCGCGCAGGTCGCGCGGCACTACGCCGTCGCCGGGCCGGGGTACCTCGCGCCGCGGCGCGTGGGCGGCATGATCCCGCTGGTCACCGGCGCATCCGTGCACCTGCGGCCCGTCGGCGTCGTCGGCGTCATCGCGCCCTGGAACTACCCGCTCGCCCTCGCGGTGGCCGAGGCCGTCCCGGCCCTGCTCGCCGGCAACGCCGTCGTGGTCAAGCCCGACCCGCAGACGACGCTGACCGCGCTGTGGGCGGCCGAGGTGCTCGAGTCGTGCGGGCTGCCCGCCGACCTGTTCCTCGTGGTCGCGGGCGGTGCCGAGATCGGCCAGGCGCTCGTCGACGTCGTCGACCACATCGCGTTCACCGGCTCGACAGCGACCGGGCGGATCGTCGCGGCCCAGGCCGGACGCCGGCTCATCGGCGCGACCCTCGAGCTCGGCGGCAAGAACGGCATGTACGTCGCCGCCGACGCCGACATCGACGGCGCCGTCACCGGGGCGCTGCGCGCGTGCTTCTCGAACGCCGGGCAGCTCTGCGTCTCGATCGAGCGGCTCGTCGTGCACGAGGCCGTCGCCGACGAGTTCGTCGACCGGTTCGTCGCCCGCACCCGCGCGCTGCGGCTCGGCGGCGGGCTCGACTACACCGCTGACGTCGGCTCGCTCGTCTCTGCGGCCCACCTCGACCGGGTCTCCGCGCACGTCGACGACGCCCTCGCGCGCGGCGCGCGGGCGCTCGCCGGGGCGGTGCACCGCGCCGACGTCGGACCCTTCTTCTACGCGCCCACCGTGCTCGACGACGTCCCGGACGACGCCCTGTGCGCCCGCGAGGAGACCTTCGGCCCGGTCGTCTCGATCCGGCGCGTCGCCTCCGACGACGAGGCCGTCGCGGTGATCAACGACTCCGAGTACGGGCTCAACGCCGCCGTGTGGTCGCGCGACGCGCGCCGCGCCCGGGCGATCGCAGGCCGGCTGCGCGCCGGGACCGTGAACGTCAACGACGGGTACATGGCGGCGTTCGGATCGGTCGCGGCCCCGCTCGGCGGCTTCGGCGCGTCGGGCCAGGGGCGTCGGCACGGGCGCGAGATCGTCGAGGCGCTCAGCGAGCCGCAGACCATCGCGACGCAGCGCGTGTCGCTCGACCGTCTCACGGCCCTCGGCGGCGAGAAGACGGCGGCCGCGCTGACGGCGGCGCTGCGAGCGATGCGGGCGGCCCGGCTGCGCTGACGGGTTCCCTAGACGCCGAGCGCCTCGCGGGCGGCCGCCTTCCACGAGGCGGGGAGCTCGCGCACGTGCCACCACGCCCACTTCAGCGGGGTCGTGCTCGTCGCGGACACGCCGACCCCGACGCCGTCGAGCCCGGCGCGTGCGCACGAGAAGAGCGCCCGCCGCAGGTGGTAGTCCTGCGTGACGACGACGGCGGTGCTCGCTCCGTAGACCTCGCGGGCGCGGCGGCACGTCGCGGTGGTGTCGAAGCCCTCGCGGTCGAGCACCAGCGCGTCGTCGGGAACGCCGAGGTCGAGGATCCAGGCGCGCATGGAGGCGGGCTCGTCGTACGTGGTGCCGTCGCCCTGCTCGTGCGCGTCGCCCGAGAGGATCACCGTGGGCGCGGCACCGTTCGCGTAGAGGTCGGCGGCCGCGCGGAGGCGACGCCGCAGGTACGTCGACGGCGTCCCGTCGGGTCGCAGGCCGGCGCCCAGGACGACGATCGCGTCGACGGTGCCGACGTCGTCGACCGTGCGGATCCGCGACTGCCCGGCGCCCTGCACCCACGCCACGGGGACGGCCAGCACGAGGGCGAGCGCACCCGCCGCGGTGAGCAGCGCGCCACGCCGCCGGATCGTCACGACCGCACCGTACCGGGGTGCGGTCAGGCGCGGAGGGACGCGCGCTCGCGGCGCAGGTTCGCCTCGGCCGCGACGGCCCATCGGGCGCGTCCCGCAGGCGTCGCGTACAGCGAGGGGAGCGCCAGGAGCTGGTCGAGGACGGCGGCGCGGCCGGTACGGAAGGCGTCGTCGTCGACGTGGCCGTACTCGGCGCGCACCTGGTGGACGTAGCGCGCGTACCGCGCCGGCGAGCCGCCGAGGACGGCGAGGTCGGCGTC
Source organism: uncultured Xylanimonas sp. (assembly GCA_966249365.1). Lineage (GTDB taxonomy): Bacteria > Actinomycetota > Actinomycetes > Actinomycetales > Cellulomonadaceae > Xylanimonas. Next base: position 2,909 of record CBINDH010000078.1, read on the forward strand.
GCTGACGAGCGCGCCGAGGAGGTCGCCCGGGGCCGGGTCGTGCGCGGCGGTGAGCAGCACGAGACGTTCGACCTCGGCGACGTCGTCGCCGGTCAGCGGGGTCGTGGAGGTGAGCGGGGCCAGGGTCCGGGCCGCGAGGGCCGCTGAGCGCTCCTCGTCGCCTGCGGGTCCGGGGCTCTGGCCGGCGTCGTGCACCGCGTCGTGGAACCACACGGCGAGCCGGGCCCGCCGCGCGTCCCGCGCGTCGACGGGGGTCTCGGTCAGCAGCGCGTCGAGCGCGTCGAGCGCCGCGGCCAGGTGCAGCCGGCCGTGGTAGACCCGGTGCGGCTCGGCCCAGCGCGTGACCAGGTCGTCTCCGACCGCGGGGGCGTCGAGCAGGGACGCCCAGCGAGCAGTGAGTGCGGCGCGCTTGGCGGCCGTCCGCTCGCGGCCGGGCACGCGCAGCCCGGAGGCGGCGAGGCGGCGGGCGAGGGTGCGGCCGTCGACGGGCGTCGCGCCGGCCGCGACCAGCTCCCCGTGGCGGGCGGCGGGGACGTCGTAGTGGTCGAGGTCGAACCCGCGCGCAGGCAGACCCGCGGCGTGCGCGAACTGGCGCAGCTCGTGCAGCGAGGCGTCGGAGACGAGGTGCGACCACGTCGTCCCGTGCGCGGGCCAGGCGGGCGGGTCGAGGAGGATCACCCGCCGAGCGTACGTCGGCCGGGATGGTGGTTGAGCCCCGTCGAAACCACGGTGGTTGAGCCCCCTTGAAACCACGGGGCCGGGATGGTGGTTGAGCCCCGTCGAAACCACGGGGGTTTCGACGGGGCTCAACCGGCAGGGCTGGTTTCGCCGGGGCTCAACCGGCAGGGGTGGTTTCGACGGGGCTCAACCAGCAGGGCTGGTTTCGACGGGGCTCAACCATCGGGAGGTCGGGCGGTCAGCTGATCGCGGCGACCGACTGGCGGGCGATCGCCAGCTCCTCGTTGGTCGGCACGACCATCACGAGCGGCCCGGTGTGTCCGTCGGGGCTGATGATGCGCGGCTCCTTGGAGCGCACGGCGTTCTTCTCCGGGTCGACGGCCAGGCCGAGGAACGCAAGGCGGTCGACGACCTCCTGGCGCAGCGGGAACGAGTTCTCGCCGACGCCCGCCGTGAACGTCAGCACGTCGATGCCGCCCATGACGGCGGCGTACGCGCCCACGTACTTGACCAGGCGGTGCCGGTACACGGCGAGCGCGTGCTGCGCCGCCTCGTCGCCGTCGTCGGACGCGCTGCGCACCTCGCGCATGTCGGACTTCCCGGCGAGGCCCAGCAGGCCCGACTTCTTGTTCAGCAGGTTGTCGATCTCGTCGATGCTGTACCCGCCGACGCGCGAGAGGTGGAACACGACCGCGGGGTCGATGTCGCCCGTGCGCGTGCCCATGACGAGGCCCTCGAGCGGGGTCAGGCCCATCGACGTCTCGACGGGCCGGCCGGCGACCACGGCCGAGGCGGACGCGCCGTTGCCGATGTGGAGCACGACCTGCTTGAGGTCGTCCCGGCCCAGCAGCTCGGCGACCTTCGCCGAGACGTACTGGTGCGAGGTGCCGTGCGCGCCGTAGCGGCGCACCGAGTACTTCCGGGCCACCTCCTGGTCGATGGCGTAGGTGTACGCCTCCTCCGGGAGCTGTTGGAAGAACGCCGTGTCGAACACGACGACGTGCGGCACGTCGGGCAGCAGGCGCTTGGCGTCGATGATGCCCTCGAGGTTCGCGGGGTTGTGCAGCGGCGCGAGCGGGATGAGCGAGCGGATGGTCTCGATGACCTCGTCGGTGACGAGCGTGGGCCCGTCGAAGAGCTCGCCGCCCTGGACGACGCGGTGCCCGACGGCGACGATCCCGGCCTCGGCGAGCGACGGCCCGACCTCGTCCATGACCGCGAGCACGAGGCGCAGCGCCTCGCCGTGGTCGGGGATGGGCAGCTCGCGCTCGATCTCCTGGTCGCCGACCTCGTGGGTCAGGTTGCCCGTCGGCAGCCCGATGCGCTCGACGAGCCCGACGGCGAGGACCTCGCCGGACGCCGGGTTGAGGAGCTGGTACTTCAGCGACGACGAACCGGAGTTGAGGACAAGGACGGTGCTCACTTGCTGGCCCCCTGAGCCTGGATCGCCGTGATGGCGACCGTGTTGATGATGTCCTGGACGAGCGCGCCGCGGGACAGGTCGTTGACGGGCTTGTTGAGGCCCTGGAGCACCGGGCCGACGGCCACGGCACCGGCCGAGCGCTGCACGGCCTTGTAGGTGTTGTTGCCCGTGTTGAGGTCGGGGAACACGAACACGGTCGCGCGCCCTGCGACGTCGGAGCCGGGCAGCTTCGAGGCTGCGACAGCGGCGTCGACGGCGGCGTCGTACTGGATGGGCCCCTCGACCGACAGGTCGGGGCGGCGCTCCTTGACGAGGGCGGTGGCCGCACGGACCTTGTCGACGTCGGCGCCCGAGCCGGACTCGCCGGTCGAGTACGACAGCATCGCGATGCGGGGCTCGACGCCGAACTGCGAGGCGGTGGCCGCCGACGCGATGGCGACGTCGGCGAGCTGCTCGGCGGTGGGGTCCGGGATGACGGCGCAGTCGCCGTACACCAGGACGCGGTCCTCGAGGCACATGAGGAAGACGCCGGACACCGAGGAGATGCCGGGGGCGGTCTTGATGATCTCGAACGACGGGCGGATGGTGTGCGCGGTCGTGTGCGCGGCACCCGAGACCATGCCGTGGGCGTCGCCCAGGTGGACCATCATCGTGCCGAAGTAGGACACGTCGCGGACGATCTCGCGGGCCCGCTCGACCGTCATGCCCTTGTGGGCGCGCAGGCGCGTGTACTCGGCGGCGTACCGGTCGACGTACTCGGGGTTGTCCGTCGAGAGCACCCGGGCGGCGGAGATGTCGAGGCCCAGCTCGGCGGCGCGGGCGCGCACGGCGGTCTCGTCGCCCAGGATCGTGAGGTCGGCGATGCCGCGGGCCAGCACCGAGGAGGCCGCGCGCAGGATGCGGTCGTCGTCGCCCTCGGGCAGGACGACGTGGCGGCGGTCGGCCCGGGCACGCTCGATGAGCTCGTACTCGAACATGAGCGGGGTGACGACCGAGGGTCGCGGCACCTCGAGGCGGGCGAGCAGCGCGTCGCCGTCGACGTTCGCCTCGAACAGGCCGCGCGCGACGTCGACCTTGCGGGTCGCGGCGGCGGTCACGCGCCCGCGCGTGGAGCCGGCGGTGCGGGCGACGGGGAACGTGTCCTGCTCGGTGACGATGATCGGCACGTGCGGGTCGAGCGCCTTGACGAGCTCGCCCGTGGAGCCGCCGGGCACCAGGCCGCCCGTGAGGATGATGCCGGCCAGCGACGGGAACGTGACGGCGGACTGCGCGGCGAGCAGCGCGAGGATGACGTCGGACCTGTCGCCGGGGGTGATGACGATGGCGCCGTCGGCCAGGTGGTCGAGCAGGTGCTCCACCGACATCGCGCCCACGAGCACGTCGAGCGCCTCGCGCGACACCAGCTCGGGGTCGCCGAGCCACAGCTTGCCGCCCACGGCCTCCATGAGCTGCGCGACCGTCGGCGCCTGCAGGAACGGCTCCTCGGGCACGACCCACAGCGGCAGGCCGGGGTCGGCGGTCAGCGCGGTGAGGTCGGCCGGCACCGGGCCGTCGTAGCGGTTGATCGCGACGCCGATGGGCTGCGCGTGGTTGGCGCGCAGCTCGCCGAGGCTGATCTGCGTCAGCGCCTTGGTGTCCTCGTCGGCGCGGCCGCGGCCCGAGACCACGAGCAGCACCGGGGCGCCCAGGTTGGCGGCGATCTTCGCGTTGAACGCCAGCTCGGTGGGGCCCGAGACGTCGGTGTAGTCCGTGCCGATGACGACGACGGAGTCGCAGCGCGCGGCGACGTCGTGGTAGCGGGCCACGATGCGGCTCATGGCCGCGTCGAGGTCGGCGTGGATGTCGTCGTACGTGATGCCGACGGACTCGTCGTACGTGAGGTCGACGCCGTCGTGCTCGAGCAGCATCTCCAGCACGTGGTCGCGCTCGCCGGTCGAGCCGCTGTTCGTGGACGCCGCGGGGACGCGCGAGACCGGGCGGAAGACGCCGACGCGCTGACCCTGGCGCACGAGCAGGTCGATGACTCCGAGGGCGATCGTGGACTTGCCCGAGTCACCTTCGGGGGAGGCGATGACGATGGTGCGCGTGGCCGTCATGAGGGTTTTGCTGCTCCTTGTTCGGATTGTCCCGCCCGGGGATCGAACCACCGTGGGTGTGGGCGGGGGCGAGAAGCCCGGCCGGGGGATCTCCCCGGCCGGGCTCTGCGGACTTACTCGTTGTCGCCACCAGTGAAGATAGTGGCGTCGACCTGCTGGCTGTCCGCGAGGTCCTGTGCGTCCGGCCACACCCAGTCGCGCACCTCGGGGATGTCGTCCCCGTGCTCACGGGTGTAGGCGCGGGCGCGGATGCGGGCGTCCTGCATGCGCTGGCGCAGGCCGGCGAACCGCGACGCCATGCCGGGGATGCGGTCGATGACGTCCATGACCAGGTGGTACCGGTCCATGTCGTTCAGCATGACCATGTCGAACGGCGTGGTGGTGGTGCCCTCCTCCTTGTAGCCGCGCACGTGGATGTTGTCGTGGCCGTTGCGGCGGTACGTGAGGCGGTGGATGAGCCACGGGTAGCCGTGGTACGCGAAGATGATCGGCTTGTCCGTGGTGAACAGGCCGTCGAACTCCTTGTCCGACAGGCCGTGCGGGTGCTCCTTCGGGTCCTGGAGCTTCATCAGGTCGACGACGTTGATGACGCGGACCATGAGCTCGGGTACCTCGCGGCGGAGGATGTCGGCCGCGGCCAGCACCTCGATCGTCGGCACGTCACCGGCGGCGGCGAGCACGACGTCCGGCTCGACGCCGTCCTTCTCCGTGCCGGCCCACTCCCAGATGCCGAGGCCGCGCGTGCAGTGCTCGACGGCCTCGTCCATCGTCAGCCACTGCGGGTTCGGCTGCTTGCCGGCGACGACGACGTTGACGAGCTGGCGCGACCGCAGGCAGTGGTCGTACGTGCTCAGCAGCGTGTTGGCGTCGGCCGGCAGGTAGACGCGGACGACCTCGGCCTTCTTGTTGACGACGTGGTCGATGAAGCCCGGGTCCTGGTGGCTGAAGCCGTTGTGGTCCTGCCGCCAGACATGGCTCGACAGCAGGTAGTTGAGCGACGCGATGGGGCGGCGCCACGGGATCTCGTTGGTGACCTTGAGCCACTTGGCGTGCTGGTTGAACATCGAGTTGACGATGTGGATGAACGCCTCGTAGCTCGACATCATGCCGTGGCGGCCGGTGAGCAGGTAGCCCTCGAGCCAGCCCTGCACCTGGTGCTCCGACAGCATCTCGACGACGCGTCCGACACGTGCCATGTGCTCGTCGACCTCGGGGCCGAAGAACTCGGCGTTCCACTGCTTGTCGGTGACGTCGTAGACCGCCTGGAGGCGGTTGGACGCCGTCTCGTCCGGGCCGAAGATGCGGAAGTTGTCCGGGTTGCGCCGGATGATCTCGGTGAAGAACTTGCCCAGCTCGCGCGGCGCCTCGGCGATCGCGCCGCCCGGGGTGGGGACGTCGACGGCGAAGTCGCGGAAGTCCGGCAGGCGGAGGTCCTTGAGCAGCAGGCCGCCGTTGGCGTGCGGGTTGTCGCTCATGCGCAGGTGGCCGGCCGGCGTCAGCGGCTCGGTGATCTCGGGCAGCACGGCGCCCGACTCGTCGAACAGCTCGTGCGGGCGGTACGACTGCAGCCACGACTCGAGGTCGCGCAGGTGCTCGTCGGTGTCGCGGGCGTTCGCCAGGGGGACCTGGTGGGCGCGCCACGAGCCGGTCGTCTTCTTCCCGTCGATGGTCGCGGGGCCGGTCCAGCCCTTCGGGGTGCGGAAGACGATCATCGGCCACTGCGGGCGGGTCTCGTCGCCCTCGGCGGCGCGCCGCTTGATCTCGGCGATCTCGTCGAGCACCTCGTCGAGCAGGTTCGCGAAGCGGCGGTGGATCTCGACGTGCGACTCGGTCGAGCCGTCCTCGACCTCGAAGAAGTGCGGCTTGTGGCCGTAGCCCTCCATGAGGGCCTTGAGCTCGTCCTCGGGGATGCGGGCGAGCACCGTCGGGTTGGCGATCTTGTACCCGTTGAGGTGCAGGATCGGCAGGACGACGCCGTCCTTGGCAGGGTTGACGAACTTGTTCGAGTGCCACGACGTGGCGAGCGGGCCGGTCTCGGCCTCGCCGTCGCCGACCACGGCCGCGACCAGCAGGTCGGGGTTGTCGAACGCGGCGCCGTAGGCGTGCGAGAGGGCGTAGCCGAGCTCGCCGCCCTCGTGGATCGAGCCGGGCGTCTCGGGGGCGACGTGAGACGGGATGCCGCCGGGGAACGAGAACTGCTTGAACAGGCGGCTGAGGCACTCGTCGTCATTGGTTATGTCCGAGTAGACCTCGGAGTAGGTGCCGTCCAGGTAGGCGGCGGCGACGAGGCCGGGGCCGCCGTGGCCCGGGCCGGTGATGTAGATGGTGGACTGCTCGCGCTCCTTGATCGCGCGGTTGAGGTGCGCGTAGAGGAACGTGAGGCCGGGCGTCGTGCCCCAGTGGCCGAGCAGGCGCGGCTTCACGTGGTCACGGTGCAGCGGCTCACGCAGGAGCGGGTTGTCCAGCAGATAGATCTGGCCGACGGACAGGTAGTTGGCCGCACGCCACCACTTGTCGATCAGCTCGAGGGTCTCGGTCGAGAGTTCGGCCACGCCGGTGGTCCGCCACGTGCTAGGCGCGTGGGTCGTCGATGTCATCACTGCTCCCGTTCGTCGAGGGCGCCCATGTGTACCCGTCGCTCATTCCATCGCAGAACCCTGCGGTCTGCAGGCGCGGGGAGAGGGACGGTGGCGCTCGCGCGCCAGGACTGCGTCTCGTGACGCCGCACACATGTGGACAGACCACATCTAATCACCGTCCGACGGGCCCTGCGGCCCTCCTGGCCGCGGATCTGACGTGGCGTGCCGCACATCCGGTCGCGGGCCTGCGCGAGACGCCCGCGCGCGCCGATACCGTG
>CBINDH010000079.1:0-9919 GCA_966249365.1 uncultured Xylanimonas sp.
CGCGGCGTGCGTCGAGCGCGGCAGGAGGCCGAGGAACGTCTCGAGCACGTCGAGGTCGCAGCGCTGCCGCTCGGGGAGCTGCCACAGCACCGGGCCGAGCCGGTCGCCCAGCGCGAGGACGCCGCTCGCGAAGAAGTTCGCGAGCGCCGTGCGCACGCCCCGCAGGCGCAGCATGTGCGTGATGTACCGCCCGCCCTTGACGGCGAACTCGAAGCCGGGCGGGGTCGCGTCACGCCACGCCAGGTACGACGCCGGGCGCTGGAGCGCGTAGAACGACCCGTCGAGCTCGACCGTGGGGAAGTGCGCCGCGACGTGCTCGAGCTCGCGGCGCTGTGGCAGGCCGGGCGGGTAGAAGCGCCCCCGCCAGTGCGGGTAGCGCCAGCCGGAGACGCCGACCCGCACCGATGCCATGAGACGACGGTACGCACGACGGCGCGTCGGGCGGTGGTCGGCCGGGCGTCCGGCGCCCCTCGGGCGTCGATAGACTCGCGCCCATGTGTGGAATCGTCGGATACACCGGTCTGGGCCTGCTCGACGGAGGTGCGGACGGCACCCCGGCCGCGACCCGCCACCCGCTGGAGGTCGCGCTCGAGGGTCTGCGGCGCCTCGAGTACCGCGGCTACGACTCGGCGGGCGTCGCGCTCGCCGGTCCGGGCCAGGACCACATCGCGTTCGCGAAGAAGTCGGGCAAGCTGAGCAACCTCGTCGGGGAGCTCGAGGAGAACCCCCTGCCGGACGCCACCGCGGCCATCGGGCACACCCGCTGGGCGACGCACGGCGGCCCCACCGACGTCAACGCCCACCCGCACCTCGCCGACGACGACAAGCTCGCGGTCATCCACAACGGCATCATCGAGAACTTCGCCGCGCTCAAGTCCGAGCTCGTCGCCGCGGGCGTCACGTTCCGCTCCGAGACGGACACCGAGGTCGCCGCGCAGCTCCTGGCGCAGCAGTACGCGCAGACCAAGGACCTCACCGAGGCGATGGCCGCGACCGCGCGCCGCCTCGAGGGCACCTTCACGCTGCTGGCCGTGCACGCCGACGACCCGCTGACCGTCGTCGGCGCGCGCCACGACTCGCCGCTCGTCGTCGGGCTCGGCGAGGGCGAGAACTTCCTCGGCTCCGACGTCGCCGCGTTCATCGCCTTCACCAAGGAGGCCCTCGAGCTCGGGCAGGACCAGATCGTGACGATCACGCCCACAGAGGTCACGGTGTCCGACTTCCAGGGCCGGCCCGCGACCGCCAAGCGGTTCACGGTCGACTGGGACGCGGCCGCGGCGGAGAAGTCCGGCTTCGAGTCCTTCATGGACAAGGAGATCCACGACCAGCCGCACGCCGTCGCCGACACGCTGCTGGGCCGCACGGACCTCGAGGGGCGCCTGACGCTCGACGAGATCCACATCGACGAGGCCGTGCTGCGCACGATCGACAAGATCATCGTCATCGCGTGCGGCACCGCCGCCTATGCGGGCCACGTCGCCAAGTACGCCATCGAGCACTGGTGCCGCATCCCCGTCGAGGTCGAGCTGTCGCACGAGTTCCGCTACCGCGACCCGATCGTGAACGAGACGACGCTCGTCGTCGCCGTCTCGCAGTCCGGCGAGACGATGGACACCCTCATGGCCGTGCGCCACGCCCGCGAGCAGGGCGCCAAGGTGCTCTCGATCGTCAACACGCGCGGCTCGACGATCCCGCGCGAGTCGGACGCCGTGCTCTACACGCACGCCGGCCCGGAGATCGCCGTCGCCTCCACCAAGGCGTTCCTGTCGCAGATCACCGCGGCCTACCTCCTCGGTCTCTACCTCGCCCAGCTCCGCGGCAACAAGTTCCCCGACGAGATCGCCGCGCTGCTGGGTGAGCTGCGCGACCTGCCTGCCAAGGTGCAGACCGTCATCGAGCGCGGCGAGTACGTGCGTGCCACCGCCCGGTCGATGAAGGACGCCACCTCGGTGCTGTTCCTCGGCCGCCACGTCGGCTACCCGGTCGCGCTCGAGGGTGCGCTCAAGCTCAAGGAGCTCGCGTACATCCACGCCGAGGGCTTCGCCGCGGGCGAGCTCAAGCACGGCCCGATCGCGCTCATCGACGAGGGTCAGCCGGTGTTCGTCGTCGTGCCGTCGCCGCAGGCGCAGCACGGGCTGCACTCCAAGGTCGTCTCCAACATCCAGGAGATCCGCGCGCGCGGTGCGCGCACGCTCGTCATCGCCGAGGACGGCGACGACGAGGTGCGCAAGTACGCCGACGAGATCTTCTGGATCCCCAAGGCGCCGTCGCTGCTGCAGCCGCTGCTCAGCGTGGTGCCGCTGCAGATCTTCGCCATGGCGCTCGCGACGGCCAAGGGCCTCGACGTCGACCAGCCGCGCAACCTCGCGAAGTCCGTCACGGTGGAGTGAGCCGGCCATGATCGTGGGCGTCGGCATCGACGTCGTCGACGTCGCCCGCTTCGTCGCCACCCTGGAGCGGACGCCGAAGCTGCGCGAGAAGCTCTTCACGCCGCAAGAACGGGAGCTGCCCGACAACTCCTTGGCCGCGCGGTTCGCGGCCAAGGAGGCCATCGCCAAGGCGCTCGGCGCGCCGGGAGACCTGCAGTGGCAGGACTGCACGGTGCACCGCACGATCGGCGGGCCGCCCCAGGTGGAGCTGCGCGGGACCGTGCTGGCGCGGTCGGAGGCGCTCGGCATCAGGCACTGGCACGTGTCGATCAGCCACGACGCGGGGGTCGCGTCGGCGATGGTGGTCGCGGAGAGCTGAGCGCCGTGCTGGTTGAGCGCCGTCGAAAGCGCTGAGCCCCGTCGAAACCGGGTGGTTTCGACGGGGCTCAACCAGCAGCGCGGGTGGTTTCGACGGGGCTCGACCAGCAGCGCGGGTGGTTTCGACGGGGCTCGGCCAGCAGGCCGTCAGCGCAGCGCGGGGATGACCTCGCGCACGTACGTGGCGATCTGGTCGTGGTCCTCCGCCGCGTTGGGGAAGGAGCTGATCTGGTAGCCGAGGCCGGCTGCCTTCCACGCCTGCAGGGTCTCGACGATCTGCTCGGCGGTGCCGCGCAGCGGGGTGGTGTGCCAGCCCTCGAGCTCGCCGTCGGCCTTCTCGGGGGTGTACTTGCGGTAGATCGACTCGAGCCACGCGAGCTTGTCGGCGATCTCCTTCTCGGTGCCCAGGAGCACGTTGAAGTTGCCGGACCGGGTGATCTCCTCGAACGGCCGGCCGACGTTCTCGCAGTGCTCCGCCAGGACGTTCGACTTGTGCGTGAACGTCTCGAGGTCGCCCGCGAAGTTGGTGTACTGGGCGTACTTGGCCGCGGTCAGGAGCGTCTTGCGCTCGCCGCCGCCGGCGATCCACAGCGGGATCGACGGCTTGTCCTCGCCGTCGACGGCGACGGTCTGCAGCGGCTGCGGGTAGCACAGGGCGCCGTCGACCTGGTAGCGCTTGCCCTCGAACGTGCCCGACGAGCCCGTGCGCCACATGTTCGCCATGATCTGGACGCCCTCGTCGAGCGCGAGCAGGCGCTCGCCGGCGCGGGGGAAGCCGTAGCCGTACGCACGCCACTCGTGCTCGTACCAGCCGGCGCCGATGCCCATCTCGGTGCGGCCGCCCGAGATCGCGTCGACCGTGGCCGCGACCTTCGCGAGGTACGTGGGCTCGCGGTACGCCATGCAGGTGCACATCTGGCCCAGGCGCACCCGGTCGGACGCCGCCGCGAACGCCGCCATGAGCGTCCACGCCTCGTGGGTGGCCTGGTCGGTGGGGGAGGGCACGGTGTGGAAGTGGTCGTAGACCCAGACGCTCTCGAACGCGAAGTCGCCGGCGGGCGTCGTCGCCGTGTCGGCCAGCGTGAGGAGGGACTTCATGGCGTCCCAGTGGTTCGCGGGCGCCACCTCGGTGAGGTCGTGACGCCAGCCCTGCGGGATGAAGAGACCGAATCGCATGCGAGCAACGTACCCGGACCGTCGAAACGTTGCGAGAGCCGGTGGCGTCCCGCGCCTGAGGCGTTCCCGCTAGCCTCCCTGCCGTGACCGACATCCCCGACGCCGTGCCGGACCCCGGGTCCCGACGACGGCGCACCGCGCGGTGGGTGACGGGAGCCGTCGTCGTCGCCGTCGGACTGGCGGGCGTCCTGGTGTACCTCGGAGTCCTCTGGCCGAACCGGCTGTTCGCCTCCGGGTACGACGTGCGCGGCGTCGACGTGTCCCACTACCAGGGCGAGATCGACTGGCCCACGCTCGCCGCCCAGGACGTCGACTTCGCCTGGATCAAGGCGACGGAGGGCTCGTCCCACGTGGACCCCCGGTTCGAGGCGAACTGGGCAGCCGCCGCGCAGACGGACCTGCTGGTCGGCGCCTACCACTTCATGTCGTTCGAGAGCCCGGGCGAGGAGCAGGCCGCGAACCTCGCGGCGCACGTGCCGCCGACGCCCGGGACGCTGGCCCCCGTGATCGACCTGGAGCCGTACGGCCGGTACCTGGGCAACCTCCCGTCCGCTGACGAGGTGCACGCCGTCCTCGACCCGCTCGTGGCGGGGATCGAGGAGCACTACGGCGTCGCCCCCGTCATCTACGTCACCGACGACGCCTACGACGCGTACGTCGCGGGCCGGTACCCGGACTCGCCCATCTGGATCCGGTCCGTCGTGACGCCGCCCGGCCTGTCCGACGGGCGCGACTGGACGCTCTGGCAGTACTCGCACCGCGACCGGCTCGACGGGTACGACGGCGTGGAGCCGTTCATCGACATGAACGCGTTCGCCGGGACGCTCGACGACCTCGCCGCGCTGACGATCCCGTAACCCCTGCCGGGCGGCCGGCGCTCCACCAAGATGGGGTCATGATCGAGGCCTGGTCCGCCGCCGACGTCCGTGCCGCCGAGAAGCCCCTGCTGGACGCCGGGCTGCCGCTCATGGAGCGGGCCGCGTTCGCGCTCGCCGCCGTCGTCCGGCGCGATCTCGCCCGGCGGCACGCGGTCGCGGGTCCCGACGGCGAGCTGCGCGACGGGTCGGTGCACGGCGCGCGGGTCGCCCTCCTCGTCGGGCCGGGCAACAACGGGGGCGACGCGCTGCACGCCGGCGCCTTCCTGGCGCGGCGGGGGCTCGCCGTGGCGGCGTACCTCGCGTCCGACCGGGTGCACGACGGCGGCCTCGCCGCGTTGCGCCGCGCCGGCGGCAGCGCCGTCCGCCTCGACCCCGACGGCGTGACCGTCGCCGATGCTGCCGCGGCCGTCGCGCGCGCCGACGTCGTCGTCGACGGGCTCCTCGGGATCGGCGCGACCGGTGCCCTCCGGGGCGTAGCGGCCGAGCTCGTCACCGCGCTGCTCGACGTACTGCCCGGCGCGGGGGACCCCGCGCGGCCGTGGGTCGTCGCCGTGGACGTGCCGTCCGGCATCGGGGTCGACGACGGCACGCTGCCCGGCCCGGTGCTTCCCGCCGACCGCACCGTCACGTTCGGTGCCGCGAAGCCCGGTCTGCTGCTGCCGCCCGCCACGCACGTCGCGGGCTCCGGCGCGGTCATCGACATCGGGCTCACGCTGCCTCCGGCACCCCCGGAGGGCGCGGACACCGCCGTCCCCGCCGTCGCCCGGCTCGAGGACGCCGACGTCGCCGCCGCATGGGTCGTCCCGACCCCGAGCGACCACAAGTACACCCGCGGCGTCGTCGGCATCGTCGCCGGGACCGAGACGTACCCGGGCGCGGCCGTGCTCGCCGCGAGCGCCGCCGTGCGGGCCGGTGCCGGCATGGTGCGCTACCTCGGGCCGGACCCGGTGGCGGGCGCGGTGCTCGCCGCCCGGCCCGAGGTCGTCACGGTCGACGGGTGGGTGCAGTCGTGGGTTCTCGGTCCGGGGCTGCCGACGACGGGCGACGGCGTCGAGCAGCGGGACCGTGCCCGGGCGGCGCTCGCGGTGGCGTCGGGGCGGGTGCGGGGGACGCAGACGCCGGTGCCGGTCGTGGTGGACGCGGGCGCCCTCGGGCTGCTGGACCACCCGTGCCCGGGCTGGGTGGTGCTCACGCCGCACGCCGGAGAGCTCGCGGCGCTGCTGGCGTCCCGCGGCGAGAGGGTCGACCGGGCCGCCGTCGAGGCCGAACCGCTGCGGTGGGCGCAGCGCGCGCAGCGGCTCACCGGTGCGACGGTGCTGCTCAAGGGGGGAGCGACCGTCGTCGTCGGGCCGGGGCGCACCGTGTACGTGCAGTCGGGGGCGCCCGCGTGGGCGGCGACCGCGGGGTCGGGCGACGTGCTGGCCGGGCTGCTCGGCGCGATGCTCGCGGCGCGGTCGGCGGAGGTCGTGGCTCATCCGGAGCGTGCGGCCGAGGTGGCTGCGGCGGCCGCGCTGCTGCACGGCCGGGCTGTGGAGCGCGCGAACCCCGGGGGGCCGGTGGCGGCGCTCGACGTGGCGGGAGCGGTCGGAAGGGTGGTCGCGGAGCTGCTGGCTGCGCGCTGACCCGCCTCAGCGGGGCAGGTGCGCCTCGATCGCCTCGATGATCCTCGGGTCGTCGGGGACCGTGCGCGGCTCGAACCGCAGCACCTTCCCGCCCGGCAGCACGAGGAACTTCTCGAAGTTCCAGCGGATGCGGCCCTGGTACCCGTCGGCGTCGGCGGTCTTCTTGAGCTCCGCGAAGAGCGGTGCGGTGCGGTGGCCGTTGACGCGGATGCGGTCCATCACCGGGAACGTGACCCCGTACGTCGTCGAGCAGAACTCCGCGATGGCCTCGTTGGAGCCGAGCTCCTGCAGGAACTGGTTGGACGGGAAGCCGATGACCGTGAACCCGCGGTCGGCGTACTTGTCCTGCAGCGTCTCCAGGGCCTCGTACTGCGGCGTCAGGCCGCAGCGGGAGGCCACGTTGACCACCAGGACGACGTCGTCGCGGTGGTCGGCGAGCGTCGTGGTCGACCCGTCCATCCGCTTGAACGGGATGTCGTAGATGTCCATGCGGCCCATCCTGCACAGTCGGTGCGACCATGTGGCGGTGCCGGTCCATCCGCTTCCGATCCGAGACGGGTTGAACCCCACGCGCCTGGTGCTGCCGCACGACGCCGAGTCCGTCGCGCGGTGGCGCACGGCCCTCGAGTACCTGCTGGGACGTTTCCCCGACGACGCGGACCGGATCCTGGAGAAGGTGGCCGCGGGCGAGGTCGTCACGGGGCGCGGCACCCCCATCGACGCGCGCACCCCGTACGAGCCGCGCGGCTTCCTGTTCCTCTACCGTGACCCGCCCGCCGACGAGCCGCGGGTCGCCGCGCTCGAGGAGCTCGCGGTGCTGCACCGGGACGAGTTCCTGCTCGTCGTCGACAAGCCGCACCTCGTGGCGACGATGCCGCGTGGGCGCTGGGTCACCCAGACGGTGCTGGTCCACCTGCGCAAGGAGCTCGACCTGCCCGAGCTCGCCCCGGCCCACCGCCTCGACCGCCCGACGGCGGGGGTGCTGGTGCTGACCGTGCGCGCCCGGGTGCGCGGCGCGTACCAGGACCTGTTCCAGGAACGAAGGGTCCGCAAGGTCTACGAGGCGGTGGCCCCGCTCCCGGCCGACGACCAAGTGTTCCCGACGACGGTGCGCTCGCGCATCGTCAAGCACCGCGGCGTCGCCGCCGCCCAGGAGGAGCCCGGGGAGCCCAATGCCGAGTCGCTCGTCGACCTGGTGGGGCGCGACGAGGAGCGCGGGCTGGGCCTCTACCGCCTCGAGCCGCACACCGGCAAGACGCACCAGCTCCGCCTGCACATGGCCGGGCTGGGCCTGCCGATCCTGCACGACCCGTTCTGGCCCGTGCTGCACCCCGACGGCGGCGAGGACCCGGCGAAGCCGCTCCAGCTCCTGTCCCGGTCGCTGACCTTCACGGATCCCTTCACGGGCGAGCACCGCACGTTCGCGTCCCGCCGTGGGCTGGCGGAGTGGCCGGTGAGAGGATGACGGACGTGGCCCCGTTCCCCGCCGACTTCCCCGCCCGCGCCGTCGTCGACCTCCAGGCGGTGCGCGACAACGTGCGCGCGCTGCGCACGCACGCGCCGGGCGCGGCGCTCATGGCGGTCGTCAAGGCCGACGCGTACGGGCACGGCCTCGTGCCGTGCGCGTGGGCGGCGCTCGCGGGTGGCGCGACGTGGCTCGGCGTCGCGCAGGCCTCCGAGGCGATCGCCTTGCGCGAGGCGGGCATCGGGCCCGACGACGCGCGCATCCTGACGTGGCTGCACGCGCCGGGCGTGGACTTCGCCGCCCTGGTCGCCGCGGACGTCGACGTGTCGGTCGCGGCACCGTGGGCCCTCGACGGCGTGGCGGCGGCCGCCCGCACGACCGGCCGTACCGCGCGCGTGCACCTGAAGGTCGACACGGGCCTGGGGCGTAACGGCATCATGCCCGCCGACCTGCCCGCCGCCGCGGCACGCGCCGCCGCGCTCGTCGCCGAGGGCGCGATCCGCGTCGTCGGCGTCTGGACGCACCTCGCGTACGCGGACGAGCCCGGGCACCCCACGATCGCCGCGCAGCGCGTCGTGCTCGACGACGCCGTGCGCACCCTCGAGGCGGCCGGCATCGAGGTCGAGGTCCGGCACGCCGCGAACTCGGCCGCCACGCTGACCGCGCCCGAGCTGCACTACGACCTCGTGCGACCCGGCATCTCGGTCTACGGGTTCTCGCCGGTGCCCACGGTCGCGCCGCCGTCGTCGTTCGGGCTGCGGCCCGCGATGACGCTGCAGGCGCGGCTCGTGACCGTCAAGCACGTCGAGGCCGGACAGGGCGTCTCCTACGCGCACCGGTACGTGACCCCGCAGGCGACGCAGCTCGGCATCGTGCCGCTCGGGTACGGCGACGGGATCCCGCGCCACGCCTCGGGCGGCGACGACGCCCCGGGCGGGCCGATCTACGTCGGCGGGCCCCCCGAGGCGGGGATCGGCGCGTCCGGGAACGGCGACGGCGGCCGCGTGCTGCGCATCGCCGGGCGGGTGTGCATGGACCAGGTGGTGCTCGACCTGGGCCCCTACGCCACCGAGCAGGCCGGCGACGTCGTCACCCTGTTCGGGTCCACGGACGGCCTGGCGCACTCCGCGGCCGTGCCGAGCGCGGAGGACTGGGCGACGGCCGCGGGCACCATCTCGTACGAGATCGTGACGCGCCTCGGGGCGCGCGTGCCGCGCGTGTACGTCGGCACGCACGTGCTCGACGCGCGCGGCGTGGCCGCCGCAGCCAGGCCGGGGGAGCGCCCCGCGGGTGCCGCCTCCTTCGTGGACGCGGAGCGCCACCGATGGTCGTGACCGTGGAGCTGGCGTCGGCCGAGGCGACGCGCGCGCTGGGCGCGGCGCTCGCGGGCGTGCTGCGCGCCGGGGACCTCGTGATCCTCACCGGCGACCTCGGCGCCGGGAAGACGACGTTCACCCAGGGTCTGGGTGCCGCGCTGGGCGTGCGCGGCCACGTCTCGTCGCCGACGTTCATCGTCGCGCGCGAGCACGCGCCCACCCCCAGGCCCGACGGGACGCGCGGCCCCGGCCTGGTGCACGTCGACGCGTACCGGCTCGGCGGCCTCGACGAGCTCGACGCGCTGGACCTGGACTCCTCGCTGGAGGACTCCGTGACGGTCGTGGAGTGGGGCGCCGGGCTCGCGGAGGCGCTCACCGAGGACCGGCTCGAGATCGAGCTGGTGCGCCCGCGCGGTGGCGAGCTCGACCTCGACAACGCTGAGGCCGGCGTCCGCCGGGCGACGCTGCGCGGCGTCGGGCCGCGGTGGGCCGGCGTGGACCTGGCGGCGGTCGCGCAGGCGACCCTGCCGTGAGCGCGACGTCACGCGGGCCCGCCGAAAAGTAGGCTGGTCGCGTGGCAGTTCTCTCGATCGACACCTCCGCGGCCGTGGCCGTCGCGCTCGTCTCCGACGACGGGGCGCGGCTCGCCTCGCGTTCCGTCGACGAGCGCCGCCGGCACGCCGAGCAGCTCGCCCCGATGGTCGCCGCGGTGCTC
>CBINDH010000080.1:0-9883 GCA_966249365.1 uncultured Xylanimonas sp.
GTAGAAGGGTGCAGGTTCGGCAACTGCTTCTGCCGAATCCAGCGCCTTTTGCCGAATCCGGCGGCTCTTGCCGAAGTCAGCAAACCTTGCCGAGCTCAGCGGCTGTTGCCGAACCCAGCGGCTGTTGCCGAACCCGGGCGCAGGCGATGCGGCGCGGCGCACCCCGCCGACGGGGGAGTCGCAGGTTCGGCAGACGTGTGCAAGTTCGGTAAACGGGTGCAAGTTCGGCAATTGCTTCTGCCGAATCCAGCGCCTTTTGCCGAACTCAGCGGCTCTTGCCGAACTCAGCGGCTCTTGCCGAACTCAGCGGCTGTTCCGAACCCAGCGCAGGCGGTGCGGCGATGCGCACACCGTCCGTGGGGAGTCGCCCGTTCGTCAGACGTGTGCAAGTTCGGTAATCGGGTGCAAAGGTCGGCAATTGCTACTGCCGAATCCAGCGCCCTTTGCCGAATCCAGCGGCTCTTGCCGAACTCAGCGGATCGCGGACCTGCCGAACCCAGCGGCTTTGCCGAAGTCAGCGGCTCTTGCCGGACCCCGCGCAGGCGCAGCAACCGCCCCCGCCCGGCCCGGTACCCGCGTCACCTCGGCGCGAGCGCTCGCAGCCGCGCGACCGCCTCGCGCAACGTCGCCTCCTGCTTGACGAACGTGAACCGCAGCGCGTTGCGCAGCCGCTCGTGCGTCGGCGAACCGGGCCGGCAGAACGCCGTCAGCGGGATCGCCACCACCCCGGCCAGCTCGGGCAGCCGCCGCGACAGCTCGACGCCGTCGGCCAGCTCCAGCCGCTCCACGAGCGCCGTGGCGTCGGCGACGACGAAGTAGGTGCCTCGCGGCACGACGACGTCGAACCCGGCCGCGCGCAGCCCGTCGCACAGCAGGTCGCGCCGGTGTGCGAGCGACGCGGCCAGCTCGCGTGGGGTCTCGTCGTCGTGCAGCGCCGCCGCGATCGCGGGCTGGAACGGCGCCCCCGAGACGTACGTGAGGAACTGCTTGACCGTGCGCACCGCCGTCACGAGGGCGGCCGGCCCGTGCACCCATCCGATCTTCCAGCCCGTGAGGCTGAACGACTTCCCGCTCGACGAGATCGTGAGCGTGCGCCCCGCCATCCCCGGCAGGGTCGCGATCGGCACGTGCACCGCGCCGTCGAACGTCAGGTGCTCGTACACCTCGTCGGTGACGACGACGGCGTCGCGCTCGCGGGCGACGCGGGCGATCGCGTCGAGCTCGTCGCGGGTCAGCACCGTGCCCGTCGGGTTGTGCGGGGAGTTGACCAGCACCATGCGCGTGCGTTCGGTCGCGGCGGCGCGCAGGGCGGCGACGTCGAGGCGGAACCCGTCCGGCGTCGGGGCGAGGGCGACGGGGACGTGCGTGGCACCCGCGAGGGCGATGACGGCGGCGTGCGCGTCGTAGAACGGTTCGAGCGTGATGACCTCGTCGCCGGGTCCGGCGAGCGCGAGCACGCTCGCGGCCAGGGCTTCGGTGGCACCGGTCGTGACGAGCACCTCGGTGTCCGGGTCGACGTCGAGGTCGTAGTGCCGCTTCTGGTGGGCGGCGACTGCGGCGCGCAGCGCGGGGATGCCCGGACCCGGCGGGTATTGATTGGCGCCGCGCTCGATCGCGCGGATCGCCGCGGCCTTGATGGCCTCGGGGCCGTCGGCGTCGGGGAAGCCCTGGCCGAGGTTGATCGCCCCGGTGCTCACGGCGAGCGCGGACATCTCGGCGAAGATCGTCGCCGCGACCTGCCCGTCGTCGGACAGGAGGCCCGTGGCGCGGGCGACGTCCTGCCACGCACCGCGTGGGTGTTCCGTCATCCGCCTGACGATAGCGGTGCCGCGGTGAGCTGGACGGTGACGACGGCGGCGAGCAGCACGGCCGCCGTCGGGAGGCCGGAGGCCCGTTCGACCGGCGACCGGGAGATCACGTTGAGGACGGTCGACACGACGAGCATGCCCGCCAGCACCCAGAGGGCGACCGACAGCCACCCGTCCGGCAGCGGCGACCAGCCGACCAGCCCGGCCCGTCGCAGGACGAGGAGGCCGACGCCGAGCACCACGGGGACGGCCACCGCGCTGGTGACGCGCAGGCGCCGGGGCAGCCGGCCGGTGTGGGAGCCGCCGTAGGCCGCGACCCCCCACGGCGCGCCGAGCGCGAGGGCGGCCTGGAACAGCGCGAGCAGCACGCACACCGCCGCGGCGACGACGGCTGCGGACGTCGACAGCATCATTCGGCTCCTTCCGCGGCGGAGGCCCGCACGCGGTCGCGGTGGGCGGTGAACCAGTCCCGGGCGAACGTCGCGGCCCCGATCCCGTACTCAAGGGTCGCGACCTGGTGGGCGAAGATATCGCGCAGCTCGTCGGGCACCTCGACGGTCCCGAGCCGGGCCTCCAGGCGCTGCAGCCGCGCGAGCTGGTCGGTGACGGCCTCGACGACGACGTCGAGGACCTCCGTGCGCTCGGACTCCGGCAGGACACCCAGCAGGAACGTGCGCGCCAGCGCGGTGGTCTCGACGTCACCGCCGTCGATGGGCGAGCGCATCCAGCGGGCGAACTCGGCCCGGCCCTGCTCGGTGATCGTGTACGTCTTGCGACCGCGCGGGCCCGGCTCGGAGTGCGCGACGGCGATGTGGCCGGCGGCCAGCAGCGAGTCGAGGGCGCGCTTCAGCGCACCGAGGCTCGAGCCGTAGATGTGCGCGAGCCCGCCCTCGAATAGTGTCACGGTCCACCCGTCGAGGAGCGCGCCGACGACGTCGCCGTCAGCCGGAACCCCTCGCCCACGGTGGTCGTGAACCAGGCGAGCAGCGGTGGGTGCGACCTCGCGCTGAGCGTCACGCGTGCCGTGCGGCCGTCGGTCGTGGACGCGTCGACGACACGCAGCCCTGCCGGCAGGTCGCCGGGGAAGGGGTACGCGGCCAGCTCGTCGGCGACGGCATGGGCGACGTCGTCGTCGGTCAGCACGGGACCCCCGTCGACGACGCCCAGGTGGCGGTTCGGCGACCCGGAGTCCGCAGCAGCCACGGCGAGGAGGTCGGCGAGGTTGTAGAGGCGCTTGTTGTCGAGGTGCACCGCCGTGGCCGAGGCGACCATCGCGACGAGCATGAGCCCGACGACGACGAGTCCCAGGGTGAACAGCAGGATCCGCCCGGCCTCGCGCTCGTCCGGCGCGGGGGCGCTCACCGAGCCTCCATGAACTGGTCGACGGTCGCCCGGTAGTGCGCCTCGACCGGCACCTCCAGCGGCACCCACGAACGCAGTCGCTCGGGCACGAACGGCAGCGGCACGACGGTGCGCACGGTGGTCGTGACCGTCCCGCCCGGGGTCAGGCACGGGTCCGCCGAGCAGACGACCGTGACGGCGCCACCGGTCAGGGCGGGACCCGGGTCGAAGCCCTGGTCCTCCAGCGCCAGGGCGACGGCCACCCGGGCACGCGCGGGCGCCTCCGCGGACGACGGGGCCGTCACGACGGCCCGCGCCGCCTCCCGCGCCCCGCCGTTGACGGCGAACGCGCCCGCCTGCAGACGTCCGAGCGTCAGGACGAGGTAGATCAGCGGGATCAGCAGCAGCACCGCCGTCCCGATGAACTCGACGACGGCGGCGCCGCGCTCGCGGGAGACGGCGCTCACGGGCTCTCCTCGAGGGCGTGCCCGGTCACCGTCATCGTCCCGCTCGGGCCGAGCAGGCCCACCACGGGCAGCGGTGCCCGCACGGTCACCGCGACGACGGGGAGCCCGGCTCGCGTCGTCGTCGTCGCGACGACGTCCTCGGCGTACGACGCGGAGAGCGAGGCGGTGATGAGCTCGCGCGTGCGCGTGACCCCGTCCTCGGGACCGCGGTCGGCGCGCCCGGCGAGGCGGGCACCCTCCGCGGCGGCGTCGATCGTCAGAGACCGCACGTGCAGCGCGAAGGCGACCTGGACGACGCCGAGGAAGAGCGCGAGCACGAGCACGGAGACCATCACGAACTCGGCGACCGCCGACCCGCGCTCGCCGTCGCCGGGCTCGCGCACCGTCACAGGCCCGTGACGCTCGAGATCGCCTTCCTGAACGCCTCCTCGAGCAGCGGACCGGCGATCGCCCACAGCGCGACGACCAGGCCCGCCGTCATCAGGGTCACGAGCACCCACCCCGGCACGTCCCCGCGCTCCGGGTCGAGGGCGTCGGGGTGCGGCGCGGCGTCGGCGCGGGACGGCGTGAGCTGGTCGGTCATGAGGTTCCTCTCGAGTGCGGTTACAGGTCGATGCGGAGCGTGGCAAGGGTGGGGAAGACGGCGAAGACGACGGTGACGGGCAGGATGAGGAACACGACGGGGATCAGCATCACGACCTCCTTGCGCCCGCCGGCCTCCATGAGTGCGCGCCGCCCGGACTCCCGGACGTCCTGCGCCTGCGCGCGGAGCACCTCGGCGAGCGGCGTGCCCCGCTCGAGGGCGACCGCGACTCCCTCCGCGAACCGGGTCAGGGACGGCAGGCCCGTCCGGTCGGCCATGTCGGTCAGGGCGACCCCGATCGGGGCTCCGGCGCGCACGTCCGCGAGCGTGCGGCGGATCTCGACGGACAGCTCGCCGCGAGCGGTCGAGGCGACGCGTTCTAGCGCCGAGATGGGTGCCTCGCCCGCGGTGACGGCGAGGGCCAGCAGCTCGGCGATCGTCGGGAACTCCGCGACCATGCGCTCTTCGCGCTGCGTGATCTGCCGGGTCAGGAGCTGGTCGCAGACGGCGAAGCCGCACGCTCCGGTGATCACGACGAGCAGCGCGAGCGGCAGCGCCGCGAACCCGCGCGTCGCTCCGATGAGCAGGGCGAGCGCCAGCCCGACGACGAGCCCCGCCACGGTCCAGACCACCTGGCGGGCGCGGAACTGGTCGACGCTCTCCGTGGAGCCCGCGCGGTCGAGACGGCGCCGCACCTCGGCGCGCGGAGAACCCAGCCGTTCGAACCAGCCAGCCAGGTCCGCGAGCCACGGGGCGAGCAGGCGTTCGACGACCGGGAACGGCGAGCGCACAGGGTGCTCGCGGAGCAGGCCGCTGGTCGCGTCGCGCGGTCGCAGCGCGGGTGCGAGCCGTGCGTGGAGCGTGATGCGCCGCGCCCGGAACCACGCGACCACGAGCAGCAGCCCGAGGCCGCCGAGCAGCCCGATCATCGCCCCGGTGGGGGAGACCCATCCGCTCATCGCAGCACCCGGCCTTCCTCGGGGAGCCGGCCGATGCGCACCATGAGCCGGTAGGCCACGACCGAGATGCCGGCGCCCGCCGCGAGCACCAGCACGCCCGCGGGGCGGTTGAAGGCCTGCGCGGTCTCGGGGCGGGTCGCCAGGAACGCGAGCACGACCCACGGGCCGGCCGCGGCGAGGCGCGCACTGTTGATCGTCCACGACTGGCGTGCCTCGAGCTCGCCGCGCGTGCGCGCGTCCTCCCGCAGGAACGTCGAGAGCGTCCGCAGGAGCCGCCCCAGGTCGGACCCGCCGACCTCGCGGGTGAGCCGCAGCGCCTCGATGATGCGGTCGGCGACCGGGTCGGCGAGCCGCGCCTTGAGCAGGTCGAGCGACTCCGCGAACCGACCCGTCGCGCGGTAGTCCGCGGCGAAGCGCGCGAACGGCTCGCGCAGCTCGACCGGCCCGCGCTCACCGAGCTGCCCCACGGCCTCGGGCAGCGAGAGCCCCGCGCGCACCCCGGAGGCCAGATGGTCGACGACCTCCGGCCAGACCTCGCGCAGGTCGCGGCGCCGCTTGCGGGCCCGCGCGGCGACGAGCATCGACGGCGCGGCGGCGGCCATGATCGCGAAGCACGCTCCGATGGCCCACGAGCGCGTCGTGACCAGCACCGCGAGCAGGATGACGGTGGCCAGCGTGGCGCTCGCGCCGTACAGCGCACCGGGCGTCACGGAGGCGACGCCCGCCTGGACGAGCAGGTCCTGCGTCCGCGCGCGCCGCGCGGAGGTGCGGCGCGGCCGTCCGGAGGGGACCCAGAACGACCACCACACGCAGAACACGCCCAGCCCGAGGAGGAGGCCGACGAGCACGCCCACGTCAGCCCACCTCCGCCGCGAGCAGGGCTCGGACGTCGATGCCGGCCCGCGCGAACCGGTCGTCGCCGGGCGGGTAGCCGTCCCCGCGGACGAGTCGCCCGCCGAGCGTCGCGGGCTCCCGGTGGAAGATCCCCGCGCACTCGACGCGCCCTTCTTCGACACGGCCGGTGACCGCGACGATCTCGCGCACCTGCCGTACGCCGTCGGGCGTGACGCCCAGGTGCACGACGAGGTCGACGGCGCTCGCGACCGTGGGCACGACGAAGTGGTGCGTGACGTTCTCGCCCGCGAGCAGCGGGAGCGTGCAGAGCTTCGTGACGGCCTCCCGCGCCGAGTTGGCGTGGATGGTGCACAGGCCGGGCACGCCGCTGTTGAGCGCGACGAGCAGGTCGAAGCTCTCGGCCTCGCGCACCTCGCCGACGACGATGCGGTCGGGCCGCATGCGCAGCGCCTCCTTGACGAGGCGGCGCAGCGGGATCTCTCCGGTGCCCTCGAGGGACGGCTGACGGCACTGCATCGCGACGGTGTCGCGGACGTCGAGGCGGAGCTCGAACACCTCTTCGCAGGTGATGACCCGTTGTGACGCGGGGATCGACCCGGCCAGCGCGTTGAGCATGGTCGTCTTTCCGGCCTGTGTCGCGCCCGCGACGAGGATGTTGAGCCCGGCCCGCACCGCGGCGTCGAGGAACGCGGCGGCGTGCGGGGTGAGCGACCCGAGGCGGACCAGGTGCTCCAGGCGGGACGCGCGCACCACGTGCTTGCGGATGTTGACCGCGTAGTCCGTGCGCGTGACGTCGGGGATGACGACGTGGAGCCGGGACCCGTCGGGCAGGGAGGCGTCGACGAAGGGAGAGCTGAGGTCGAGGCGGCGCCCGCTCGACTTGAGCATGCGTTCGACGAGGTCGCGCACCTGGCTCGCGGTGAGGATGGTGGTCGTCAGCTCGGGGACGCCGCCGCGTGCCACGAACACCTGGGCGGGACTGTTGAGCCACACCTCCTCGACGCTCGGGTCGTCGAGGTACTGCTGCAGCGGCCCGAGCCCGGCAAGGAGGTCGACGAGCGTGCGCGACGTCTCGGCGGCGTCGGCGAGCGGCGGGACGAGCCCGCGGGTGGTGCGGTCGGTGTAGTCGCTCACGGCCTCCGCGACGAGCCCCGCGAGCGCCGACCGCTCCCGGACCGGGTCGAGGCTGCGGCGTCGTACCAGCTCGCGTACCTCGCGCTCGAGAATCACCGTGGCGTCGTCGACGACGGCGGACATGCGAATCTCCTCGTCAGGACCAGGGCGCGGGGCCCGCAGCGGCCGACCTGGCCGAGTGCGGCGTCACAGTAGGGGAATGCGTGCCTTGTCGGAGAAGTCCCTGTGGATTTCCTTCACGATGTGGACGCCGCAGGGCCGCAGGGTTGACCTCGGGGCCCCGCCCAGGCGTGGCGCGGGTAGCCTTGACCCTCGTGGCATCCATCGACTTCCCTGCAGAGATCCGCGCGCTGCGCACCACGCTCGAGTCCATCGAGGCCGTGAGCGACCCCGAGGCGCTGCAGGCGAAGATCGCCCAGCTCTCCGAGCAGGCGTCGGCCCCTGACCTGTGGGACGACCCCGAGGAGGCCCAGAAGGTCACCTCGGCGCTGAGCGCCACGCAGGCCGAGCTCAACCGCGTCACGGCGCTGAACGCGCGCATCGACGACGTCGAGGCGCTCGTCGAGCTCGGCAACGAGATGGAGGACGAAGAGTCCCTCATCGAGGCGGAGAACGAGGTCGCCGCGATCCGCAAGGACCTGGACGCGCTCGAGGTCCGCACGCTGCTCAGCGGCGAGTACGACGCCCGCGAGGCCGTCGTCACGATCCGTGCGGGGGCCGGCGGCGTCGACGCCGCGGACTTCGCCGAGATGCTGCTGCGCATGTACCTGCGCTGGGCCGAGCGCCACGGCTACCCGACGAAGGTCATGGACACCTCCTACGCAGAGGAGGCGGGCCTGAAGTCGGCGACGTTCGAGGTCAACGCCCCGTACGCGTTCGGCAACCTGTCCGTCGAGGCCGGCACGCACCGCCTGGTGCGCATCTCGCCGTTCGACAACCAGGGCCGCCGCCAGACGTCGTTCGCCGCCGTCGAGGTCGTGCCGCTCATCGAGCAGACGGACTCGATCGAGATCCCCGAGTCGGAGATCAAGGTCGACGTGTTCCGCTCGTCGGGCCCCGGGGGCCAGTCGGTCAACACGACCGACTCCGCGGTGCGCATGACGCACATCCCCACCGGCATCGTCGTCTCGATGCAGAACGAGAAGTCGCAGATCCAGAACCGCGCCGCCGCCCTGCGCGTGCTCCAGTCGCGCCTGCTGCTGGTCCGCCAGCAGGAGGAGGCCGCGAAGAAGAAGGAGCTCGCGGGCGACATCAAGGCCTCCTGGGGCGACCAGATGCGCTCGTACGTGCTGCAGCCGTACCAGATGGTCAAGGACCTGCGCACCGAGCACGAGTCGGGCAACACCGCCGCGGTGTTCGACGGCGCGATCGACGACTTCATCGAGGCGGGCATCCGCTGGCGCCGCGCCTCGCAGGTGGCCGAGGCCTGACCCGCTGGCGCCGCGCGACCCGCCCGGGGCGGTGTGCGAGCGCCCGCCGTGTGATCCGTGCCCCGCGGCGTGTCAATGTGCCGGGGCACAGAGCAGCCGTGCGATGGTCGAGGGCGAGATCGTCGCCCGGGTAGGCCAGCCGGGGCTCCCGAGCGTGGCGGTCCGTTGCACCGTCCCCGACCACGAGAGCCAGCGCCGTGATCCGATTCGAGAACGTGTCGAAGGTCTACGCCCGCGGGGCGAGGCCTGCTCTCGACACCGTGAGCGTCGACGTCGCCCGGGGGGAGTTCGTCTTCCTCGTCGGCGCGTCCGGGTCCGGCAAGTCGACGTTCCTGCGCCTGGCGCTGCGCGAGGAGCGTCCCACGCGCGGCAAGATCTACGTCGCCGGCCGCGACCTCTCCCGTCTGTCGGGATGGAAGGTGCCGAGCCTGCGCCGCAGCATCGGGATGGTCTTCCAGGACTTCCGCCTGCTGCCCAACAAGACGGTGTACGAGAACGTCGCGTTCGCGCTCGAGGTCATCGGCCGCCCCCGTCACGTCATCAAGACGACGGTGCCCGAGGTCCTCGAGATGGTCGGTCTCGACGGCAAGGAGAAGCGCCGCCCCCACGAGCTGTCGGGCGGTGAGCAGCAGCGCGTGGCGATCGCCCGCGCGTTCGTCAACCGCCCGCCGATCCTGCTGTGCGACGAGCCCACCGGGAACCTCGACCCGACGACGTCGCTGGGCATCATGCGGCTGCTCGAGCGGATCAACCGCACCGGCACGACGGTCGTCATGGCGACGCACGACGAGGAGATCGTCAACGAGATGCGCAAGCGCGTCGTCGAGCTCTCGGCCGGGCACGTGGTCCGCGACGAGGCCGCCGGTGTCTACGGCGAGCGCGAGCGCATCCTGCCCGACGTCGCAGCCAGCCCGGTGCTCGACGCCCCGGGCGCGGGGGAGCGCCAGGTGCACCGCGTCGAGGTGACCCCCGAGGCGGGCGACCGCGAGGCGGAGGCGGCAGCCGAGGCCGCCGCCGCACGTGCCGAAGCCGCGGCACGGGACGAGGCCGCCGCGGTCGTCGCGCACGAGTCCCGCATGCAGCGCCAGGGTGCGTTGCGCCGCGCCGACCGCCGCGCGTCGACGAGCGCGGCGCCCGTCGCCCCGAGGGTGATCGAGCCTGCAGCGCCGCCCGAGAGCACGCCGTCCGAGCCGACGTCGCCGCAACCGGTGCCGTCGGAGCCGACGTCGCCCGAGCCGGCGCCGGCTGGGCCGCCGGGGTCCCCGCGCCCCAGCCGGCGCCGTTCGCCTGCACGGGCCCCGCGCCC
>CBINDH010000081.1:0-9816 GCA_966249365.1 uncultured Xylanimonas sp.
GGGGGCAGGATCTGCCCGAACGTCCCGAGCCCGGACGGCAGCCAGGCGGCGGTGTTGGCGATGCCCGCGAGCGGGTTGCCGAGGAACATCATCGTCATCGCGCCGATCGTGAATCCCTTGCCACCGAACAGGCGCTGCAGGCCGCTGAGCGGGAAGGCCATGGCGGCGATGCCGAGCGCCATCGCGCCGGCGACGGGCCAGAACGCGGTCTCGATGCTGCCGAACCAGTACCGGAGGACGGTGGCGACGACGAGCCCGCCGACGATCGAGAACACGCCGATCCCGGCGAGCTTCCAGCGGTCGGAGCGCTTGAAGACGGTGCGGAACGCGACGACGGGCACGATGCCGCCGAAGACCAGCGGGAAGGCCAGGCCGCCGATGCCGATGCCGGAGGGGTCGGCGGCGGGCAGCGGGACGACGTCCGTCGTGGTGGCGGTCACCCCGAGGGCCGTGGCGATGCCCTCGGCCGCACCGGAGACGGTCCCGGAGATGGCGGCGGAGCCGGCGGACGCGACGACGGCGGTCACGCCGTCCGGTCCGACGACGAAGCCGCCGACGACCTCTCGGTCACGCACGGCCTGGGCGAGCGCCTCCTGCGACTCGTAGCCCGAGACGACGAACGCGTCGGTCCCGGTGGTCAGCGCGGTCTCGACCTGACCGACGACGGCGGGGTCGCCGACGACGCCGACCGCCAGGTCGTGGGGGCCGGACTTGAGCGACGGCAGGATGAAGATGCCGAGGAGAAGGGTCAGGATCGCGGCGAGCGCGACCGTGAGCCCGACGAGGCGGGTGGCGGGGCCCGGCGTGCGCCGGGTGGACGCAGCGGTCTCGGGCGCAGGGGCGAGTTCGGTCGTGGCTGTCATGGCTTCCTTCGAGGCGAGGAAAACGGATGGAAACCCTCCGCTTATGTGGAGGATGTTCCTCCGGATACACTGCTCCCGTCAAATCGACGACATCGTGGGGACCGTCACAGGAGGCCACCATGCGCTCGGACGCCGCCCGACGCCGCGCCGGGATCATCCGCGCCGCGCGTCATCTCTTCGCCGCGGAAGGCAGCGACGTCCCGCTCGACGCCGTGGCCGCCGCGGCGGGCGTCGGCATCGCGACCGTCTACCGGAACTTCCCCTCGCGGGACGCTCTCGCCGACGAGGTCGCGCTCACGATCCTCGGCGACATGCGTCTCGCGGCCGACGACGCCGTCGAGGCGTGGCCCCGCGACCCGGCGCACGCCTGGGACGCGTACGTCCGCCGGCTCGTCGACCTCGACATCGGCGGACTGTCGGCGGCGCTGACCGAGCACCTCGACATCGACCAGTCGCCGACGCTGCGCGCCGTGCAGGACGAGACGCTCGCGGGCGTCGGCGAGGTGCTGCGCAGGGCCCACGACGCCCGGCTCGTGCGGCCCGAGGTGCGGCCCCTCGAGCTCGTCCTCGGCATCGGCCTCATCACCCGGCCGCTGCCCGAGGCCGTCGCCCGCGACGTGCCCGAGCTCGTCGCGCGGCTCACCGACATCCTGCTGCGGGGCCTGCGGCCGTGACCTGGGCCACTCGCCCCTGACGTCGTGCCGCCCGCAGTGCGCGGACCTCAGGGTCGGGTTCCAGGGATGACTCCGGGGCCTACCCGATACCCGGATCGCCGCCCGCCCGGCACCGTAGAGGTATGAGCACGCAGACCCCTCCCCCGCACACCTATCCCCCGTACGCCCCGGCCCCGCGCAGGCCCTTCTACCGCCCGAACGACGGGCGCATGCTGGGCGGCGTGTGCGCCGCCGTCGCCGACCACTTCGGCTGGGACCGCACCCTCGTGCGCGTCGCGACCGTGGCGTCGCTCTTCCTGCCCGGACCCCAGGTCCTGGCCTACATCGCGGCCTGGATCATCATCCCGGACGAGCAGAAGTACTGG
The DNA here is from genome assembly GCA_966249365.1 of uncultured Xylanimonas sp. Lineage (GTDB taxonomy): Bacteria > Actinomycetota > Actinomycetes > Actinomycetales > Cellulomonadaceae > Xylanimonas. The sequence continues at coordinate 1,903 of CBINDH010000081.1, forward strand.
GAGCGCGCGGCCGCCGCCCAGCAGCCGCCGTACCCGCCGACCCCGCCCCAGCAGTGACGGCGCCGGGCCCCGCGCCCGCCCCGACGATCGGAACGTGCATTCGAGATCGGAACGTGCGACTCGATGCACGTTCCGATCTCGTTTGCGCGTTCCGATCGAGTCGCCTCACTCCGGGATGTCGTCCTTGAGGCTGTCCACGTCGTCGAACTGGGTCGGCTCGTGGCGGACCGTGCGGTTCCACAACCACGTCAGGAAGCTCAGCACGAGGCCGACGCCGACGAGCGCGCCCGCGATCGTGTACTGCTCCTGCTGCGCCTCCGACCGCGCCCACGGCCCGGCGAGGAACGCGCAGCTCACCGCCCCGAGGATCGCCATGGGCAGCGACGTGCGGAAGTGCTTGTGCTCGACCGGGTTGCGTCGCAGCACCACGAGCGCCACGTTGACGACCGCGAACACGATCAGCAGGAGCAGCGACGTCGTCCCGCCGAGCAGCGCGACGTCGCTCGCCCCGGTCTCGGACGCCGTCGCCCGCACCACGTAGGTGATGAGCCCGACGGCGATGAGCGTCGTGACGATGATCGACACCCACGGCGTGCGCCGGAACGGGTGCACGCGCCCGAACACGGGCGGCAGCACGCGCTGGTTGGCCATGCCGTACAGCAGCCGCGACGCCATGAGCATGTTGATGAGTGCCGAGTTCGCGACGGCGAAGATGCCGATGAACGGGAAGATCCGGTCGAACGGCAACCCTGGTGCGCCGGCCGCGACCACCTGGGTGAGCGCGGACCCCTTCGAGGCGTCCGTCAGGTCGCCGACGGGTACGAGCGCCACCGCGCAGATGGCGACGAGCACGTAGATCAGACCGGTGATGGACAGGCCCGTGAGCATCATGCGCGGGAAGTCGCGCACGGGGTCCTGGCACTCCTCGGCCATGTTGACCGAGTCCTCGAAGCCGACCATGGCGAAGAACGCCAGCGTCGTCGCCGCGGTGACCGCCAGGAACGCGCTCTTGTCGTCGGGCGACTCGAACACCACGACGCGTGCCATGTCCGCGCGGCCCTGCGTGATGCCCCACAGCCCGACGAAGATGACGAGCAGCAGACCGGAGAGCTCGACGAGCGTGAGCACCACGTTCGCCTTGACGGACTCCCCCACGCCTCGGAGGTTGATCAGGCCGACCAGCACGATGAACCCGAGCGCGATCCCCAGGCGCCCGCCGCTGCCCGGCTCCAGGTCGAGCCGGAACGCGTCCGAGACGAACCCCGCGACGGCGTTCGACGCCGTCGACGCCGACGTGATGCCCGAGCTCATCACCATGAACGCGATGACGAACGTCACGAAGTGGATGCCGAACGCCTTGTGCGTGTACAGCGCGGCACCGGCGGCCGCGGGGTACTTGGTGACGAGCTCGAGGTAGCTGAACGCGGTGATGGTCGCGACGACGAACGCGATGAGGAACGGCGCCCAGGCCGCGTCACCGACCTCGCCGGCGACCTGGCCCGTGAGCGCGTAGACGCCGGTGCCGAGGATGTCGCCGACGATGAACAGCAGCAGGAGCTTCGGCCCCATGACCCGCTTGAGGTCGGCTTGTCCCGCGAGCTTCTCGGTGGCGACCACGCCGCCCGTTCCCGGCGTCTCTGGCTGGGTCATGTCCCCTCCGTGCGCGTGACTGCGGCAGCGCCGTCGCTGCCGCTAGCCCCAACGTGACCCGAGACCAGGTGTGATGCAAGTCACCACGCCCGCGTTCGAGCGGGAGGATCGGAACGTGCAATCGAGATCGGTACGCGCATCGCGTCGCACGTTCCGATCTCGATCGCACGTTCCGATCGCGTCGGTCAGCGGCGTCGGCGCTGCGCGAACCCCGCGCCGACGGCGAACACGGCCGCGATGCCGAGGCACCAGACGACGGCGAGCAGCGCCGTCGAGCCGAGCTCGTACCCCGAGACCGCGCCCGGCGAGCCGGGCACCAGCAGCCCGCGCACCGCCTCGATGAGCGGCGTCACCGGCTGGTGCTGCGCGAAGCCCCGCAGCCACGTCGGCATCGTCTCGACGGGCACGAACGCACTCGAGACGTACGGCAGGAACATCACCGCGAAGCTGAACCCGCCCGCGGCGTCGGGCGAGCGGACCACCACGCCGGTGAACGCGGCCGCCCAGGCGATGGCGTGCACGAACAGCAGGAGCAGACCGACGGCGCCCAGCCAGCCGAGCAGGTCCGCCGTCGGGCGGAAGCCGATCGCCACGGCAACCCCGAACACCACGGCGGTGGTCACGAGCGTCTTGGCGAGGGACGCGACGACGTGCCCGAGCAGGAACGTCCACGGGCGCATCGGCAGCGAGCGCAGCCGGTCGACCATGCCGCCGGACATGTCCTGCTCGACGGCCATCGCGGTGTTGGCGGCGCCGAAACCCGCGCACAACAGGATGATGCCGGGCGTCGCGTACTGGACGTAGTCGACGCCGACGTCCATGGCGCCGCCGAAGACGAACGTGAACATCAGCAGGATCATCACCGGGAGGACGGCCGCGGTGATCATCGCGTCGACGTCGCGCGTGGCGAGGCGCACGGAGCGCCCGATCATGGTCGCGGTGTCGGAGGCGGTCTCGCGGAGGGTCGCGAGCGGGGCGAGGGCGCTCATGCTGCCTTCTCCTCGGTGTCGATGGAGGCGTCGGCGGGCGTGGTGCCGTGGCCGGTGAGGGTGAGGAAGACGTCGTCGAGCGTCGGCTCGCGCATGGTCCACGAGGCGGGGACGACGCCGAGGGCCTCGACGTGGGCGAGGGAGCCGTCGGTCGGGACGACCACGGCGGTGTCGTCGCTGGTGGAACCCGCGGGTCCGGCGGGTTCCGCGGCGACGGCGGTGCGGACGCGCAGCGCGTCGGCGGCGTCGGCGAGGCGCAGCTCGATGCGCGCCTGGCCGACGCTGCGCTTGAGCGCGTCGGCGGTGCCCTCGGCGGCGACGCGGCCGCCGTCGATGAGGGCGATCCGGTCGGCGAGCTCGTCGGCCTCCTCGAGGTACTGGGTGGTCAGGAAGAGCGAGGTGCCGCCGTCGACGACGTCGCGCACCAGGTCCCACAGCGCGCGGCGGCTGCGCGGGTCGAGGCCCGTGGTGGGCTCGTCCAGGAACAGCACCTGCGGACGGGCGACGAGCCCCGCCGCGAGGTCGAGGCGGCGGCGCATGCCACCGGAGTAGGTGAGCACACGCCGGTCGGCGACGTCGGCCAGCCCGACGCCGTCGAGCAGCTCGGCGACGCGCGCGCGGACCTGGCGGCGCGGGATGCGCGCGAGGCGGGCGATCATCGTGAGGTTCTCGAGCCCGGTCTGCTTGAGGTCGAGGGCGACCTGCTGGCCCGTGAGGCTGATGACGCGTCGCACGCGGGCGGCGTCGCGGGTGACGTCGTACCCGGCGACGGTGGCGGTGCCGCCGTCGGACGGCAGCAGCGTGGCGAGGATCTTGACCGTGGTGGTCTTGCCTGCCCCGTTGGGGCCGAGGAGCGCGAGGACCTCGCCGCGGTGCAGCGTGAGGTCGACGCCCTCCAGGACGGGCACGCCGCCGTAGGCCTTGCGGAGGCCCTCGGCGCGGACGATGACGTCGTTCATGGCGCGCTTCCCTTCTGTGTACTACACATACTGTTTATGGAATAGACGGCAGTGTTTACGGCGTACGCTGTTGATGTCAAGAGGGCCGCTGGAAGAATGCGGACCGTGGCGCGATCCGCGCCACGCACACGTGAGGAGGTGCGACAGCACCGTGGAGACCGAGCGGGAGCCCGCGCCCACGCACATCGACGCCGCGACCGAGCGCCTCATCGAACGGCTCTGGGCCGCCCCCGCACCGCCGCGGCGCGGCCCCCGGCCCATGCTGAGCGTCGAGCGCATCGTCGACGCCGCGTTCGAGCTCGCGAACACCGAGGGCCTCGAGGCGGTGACGATGGCCCGCGTCGGCAAGGCGCTCGGCGTCACGCCCATGGCCCTGTACCGGCACGTCAGCAACAAGGACGAGCTCCTCACCCTCCTTGCGGACCGGATCGCCGACGTCCCCCCGCTGCCGTCCGACGTCGGCTGGCGCGAAGGGCTCGAGCTGTGGGTGCGCGCACAGATCGACGCCGCACTGGCACGACCGTGGATCCTCGACCTGCCGCTCTCCGCGCTCCTGCCCGGCCCCGTGCGCCTGCGCTGGATCGACCAGGCGTTCGGCATGATGCGAGACGTCCCGCTCACCGCGGGCGAGAAGTTCGGGATCATCGGCCTGCTCGCCCAGCACGTCCTCGGTGAGGCGCGGGTGCAGATCGAGCACCGGCGCGCCGCCGCGACGGCGGTCAAGCGGATGGAGGGCCTGCCCGAGTCCACGCCGGACACCGAGCTCGACCCCGAGCTGATGGCCGCCGCCAACCCGTACTCGGACATCGAGCTGCTGCTCCGCCACCACGCGGACCCGGCGACCTACCCCCACCTGCTCCGCGCCGTGTCCCAGTGGGACGACTCGTTCCCCGACCCTGGCGACGACATCGGCTACGGCGTGGGGATCCTGCTGGACGGCATCGAGGCGTACATCGCCCGACGGGCGCGCGAGCAGGAGGCACCTCGCGGGGCGGTCGGCTGACACGGTCGCGCCGCCCACGGTCGTCCCCAGGCTCCGCAGGGCCTCCGTCGTCCACATCGCCCTCCGCGTGTCGCGCGCAGTGTCGGACGTCGCGGGCACGCTTGGCGCATGACCACTCCTGCGCGCTGCTTCGGTGACGGCGACCCGCTCTCCGAGGCGTACCACGACACCGAATGGGGCGTGCCCGTCCACGGCGACGCCGCCCTCCTCGAGCGGATCGCGCTCGAGGGCTTCCAGTCCGGCCTGTCCTGGATGACCGTGCTCCGCAAGCGCGAGGCGTTCCGCGAGGTGTTCCACGGCTTCGACCCCGCGGCGGTCGCCGCCATGGGAGAGGACGACGTCACCCGTCTGCTCGCGGACGCCCGGATCATCCGCAACCGGCAGAAGATCGAGGCCACCATCGGCAACGCGCAGGCCGTGCTCGCCCTGCACGACGCCGGGAGCACCCTCGACGAGGTGTTCTGGTCGTTCGCTCCCCCGCCGCGGCCGGCGCCGCTCACGTCGTACGACGGCGTGGGCTCGACGTCGCCGGAGTCGGTCGCGATGGCCAAGGCGCTCAAGAAGCTCGGCTTCCGCTTCTTCGGCCCGACGACGGCGTACGCCGCCATGCAGGCCTGCGGGCTCGTGGACGACCACCTGGCGACCTGTCCGGTGGTGCTCGCGCGGGCCCGCTGACGCGCCCTCCCGGCGCTTCCCCGGGCAAGGTCGCGGCGGTGCGGGCAAGGTGGCCGTGTGAGCGAAGCGGCAGGTGGGCAGGGTGCGGTGCGGCAGCGGGTACATCTCGCGGCGGCGATCGAGGACCGGATCATCGGGGCCGTCGGAGCCGTGCTGCGCTCGACGTTCGGCTGGCTGCCGCGCATCGACGCGTACACCGGGTTCGGCACGCCGCGCCGAGTGCGGGTGCTGGGCCGGGTGCTGCTGTCCCCCCGGCGGATCGGCTCCGGTGGGCCGGCGCCGGTGCAGCGCGGGTTCAGGTCGTTCCTGACGCTGCCGGCCCCGGGTCAGCGGGTCGAGGTCACCGTGGGCGACACCGTCGTCGAGGCCGTCTCCGATCGCGCCGGGTACGTGGACATCGAGATCGACCTCCCCGCCGACGCACCGCTGAACCCGGGCTGGCAGAGCGCCACGATGCGGACCACGTCGGCGCACCCCTCGGAGATGCGCGCCGGACTGCTCGTGGTGGGCGACGACGCGCGCCTCGGGGTCGTCAGCGACATCGACGACACCGCCATGGTGACCGCCGTGCCGCAGATCCTCGTCGCCGCGTGGAACATGCTCTGGGTGCGCACCGCCGCCCGGCGCGCGGTGCGCGGCATGCCGGAGCTGTACGAGCGCATCGCGGCGGCGCACCCCGACGCCCCGTTCGTCTACCTGTCGTCCGGCGCGTGGAACACGGCCCGCACGCTGCGCCGGTTCCTGGCCCGGCACGGCTTCCCCGCGGGCCCGCTCCTCCTGACGGACTTCGGGCCCACGGTCACCGGATGGTTCCGCAGCGGCCGCGCCCACAAGAAGACGTCGCTCGACCGGCTGTTCGAGACGTTCCCGCAGGTCCGCTGGGTGCTCATCGGCGACGACGGCCAGGCCGACCCGGAGATCTACGCGGCAGCCGCCCAGGAGCACCCGGACCGCGTCGTCGCGATCGGGATCCGCACGATGACCCGTACCGAACGCGCGATCGCCACCGCGGGTGCCGCCAAGGACGACGCCGTGACCGCGCGCCCCAGCCGGCCTGCCGAGAAGGTCACGGCTCCGGTCGACGTGCCCGTCGTCGTCGCGCCCGACGGCGACGCGCTGGCGGCAGGGCTGGAGGAGGTGCCCGCGCTGCTCGCGCGCGCGGACTGAGACGCCGCTACGAGCGGCGCTCGGCGCGCTCCTGGCCGCTCATCTGCTGGATCGACGCCATGACCTGGTCGGTGAGCTCGCGGCGCGCCTGCGCGGGCTTCATGCCCGAGGTGATCTGGTGGCTCGGGTCGATCGGGGTGCCGAACTGGATCGTCACCCCCCGGTACGGACGGGGAAAGCGCCGCCCGACGGGCTGCACCTTGTCCGTCCCGACCAGCGCGACCGGCACCACCGGCGCCTGGCCGGTCAGCGCGAGCCACGCGACGCCTGTCCGGCCCTCGTGCAGCTTGCCGTCGCGCGAGCGCGTGCCCTCGGGGTAGATGCCGAACGCCCCGCCGCGGTGGAGCACCTCGAGGGCGTCCTCGAGCGACCGCTGCCCGGCGCGCGGGTCCTCGCGGTCCACCGGGATGTTGCCCATGGTCGTGAAGAACCACCGCGACACCCGGCCCTTGATGCCCTTGCCGGTGAAGTACTCGGCCTTCGCGATGAACGTGACGTGCCGCGGCACGACGAGCGGGATGAGGATCGAGTCGATGAACGCCAGGTGGTTGCTGGCGAGGATGACCGGCCCGCGACGCGGCACGTTGTGCAGCCCGCTGACCTGAGGACGCAGCGCGACGTACGCGACGAGCGAGAGGATCAGCCGGAGCACGCGGTAGGTCATCGGAGCATTGTGCCCCGCGTCCGGGCCCTCCCGACCGCCGTTCCAGCCCCGGCGACGGGGCTCGGCGGGGTCAGGCGGCGGTCACCAGGTAGTCGTCGGCGTCGTCGTCCCAGGTCAGCGAGACCGCACCGGCGGCCTCGGCCGCCCGGCAGAACTGCAGGAACCCGCGGAACCCGAGTGCCTTCTCGGAGAAGTCCGGACGGCGCTTGCGCAGGCGGTTCTTGAGCCCGGAGAGCGGCACGGGAGCACCGGCGTCGACGACGACGTCGCGCACGAGGGCGAACGTCTCGTCGCTCGTGCCCTGCTTCGGCAGTGACACCTCGGGGTCGCCGGCCGCGGGGCCGTCCGCGAGCTCGACGAAGCCCCGCTCCGCGAGGAACTGCAGGAACTCGGTGAAGGTGCGGAAGCCGTAGTCGGCCTCGGCGAACGTCGGGTCCTTGCGCAGCAGGGTCCGCTTGAGCATCGAGGCGGTCACCGCACCGCTGGTCGACGCGGCGAGGTTCGCGAGGGTCTGGGCGACCTGCACCTCCATGCTGGGCGCCTCGTGCGTGTCGTCGGCCGCGGCGACGTCGGCCTCGACCGGGGCGAGCGCGGGCTCCTCGGGTGCGGCCGGGGGCTCGGCAGGCTCGGGTGCCGGCGCGGCCGGGGTGGTGTCGGTCGCCGCGGACTTGGACGCGGCGGGCCGACGCCGGCTGCGGCTCTTGGATGTGGTCTCGGTCGGCGCAGCCTCGACGGGAGCCGACTCGGTGGCGGCGCCGGCTCCGGCGAGCACCTCCGCGACGGCCTCCGAGGCGCGCGTCGAGCGCT
>CBINDH010000082.1:0-9622 GCA_966249365.1 uncultured Xylanimonas sp.
GTACGTGCTCAAGGTCGTCGTCGCCGAGACGGGCACCACGGTGCTCGTCCCGCTGACCGTGACCGGCCCGGACTACCCGCAGTGGGTCATCGGCACGAAGTACTCCGCCGGTGACCGGGTCCTGTACGACGGCGTCGTCTACGAGGCCGCCAAGACCATCAACGGCAAGGGGCACACCCCGGGCACGAGCAAGTTCTGGGTGCGCGTCGGCTGAGACCGGCCGGACCCGACGGGCCCGGCCGCCGCGCACCGCGGCGGCCGGGCCTGCCTGTATGCCGGGCGTGGCGCCGGGCAGGGGTGCGGGCGGCATAGCCTGGCGTCGTGAGCACTCCTGACGAGCCGCGGCCCGACGCCGCCGAGCCCGCCCCCGACGTCCCCGCCGACACGCCCGTGGCGCCCGATGATCCCGAGGTCGAGATCCGCGACCTCGTCGACCCCGGCAGCGTCCGCCGCGCCCCGCGCTACAAGGGGTTCATGGTCGCGGGCGTCGTCCTGGGCGTCGTCATCGGGCTCGCCGTCGGGCTGTTCCTGCTGGCCACGTTCGATCCGCGCCGGGACCAGCCCATGGACAAGCCGGGCGTCTGGCTCACCGTGACGGTCCTCGCCGCGACGACGATCACCACCCTGCTGGCGGGTCTGCTCGCCACGTTCCTGGACAGGCGGTCCCTCAAGCGGTGGAACGCCAGCCAGGCCGCCAGGCACGACGTGTGATACTGAAGCCATGCCTCTGCGCCCTGACGGACGCCTCAACCATGACCTGATGCCTGGAGAGAAGGGCCCGCAGGACGCCTGCGGAGTCTTCGGGGTCTGGGCCCCTGGCGAGGAGGTCGCGAAGCTCGCGTACTTCGGCCTCTACGCCCTCCAGCACCGCGGCCAGGAGTCGGCCGGCATCGCCACCTCGAACGGTGAACAGATCCTCGTCTACAAGGACATGGGTCTGGTCTCGCAGGTGTTCGACGAGACGGCGCTCGGCGCGCTGCGCGGCCACATCGCCGTCGGGCACTGCCGCTACTCCACCACCGGGGCGGTGACCTGGGAGAACGCGCAGCCGACGCTCGGCGCGACGGCGAACGGCACCGTCGCGCTCGGCCACAACGGCAACCTGACGAACTCCGCGGAGCTCGTCAACCTCGTCGCGGAGCGCCACGGGGCGCAACGCCGCGGCGAGCTCGCCCGCGGCAACACCACCGACACCGCGCTGGTCACGGCCCTGCTCGCCGGCGACTCCGAGCACACGCTCGAGCAGACCGCCCTCGAGGTCCTGCCCCAGCTCCGCGGCGCCTTCTCGCTGGTGTTCATGGACGAGAACACCCTGTACGCCGCCCGCGACCCGCAGGGCGTGCGCCCGCTGGTGCTGGGCCGCCTGGAGCGCGGCTGGGTCGTCGCCTCCGAGAACCCCGCCCTCGACATCGTCGGCGCGTCGTACGTGCGCGAGGTCGAACCGGGCGAGCTCATCATGATCGACGGCGACGGGCTGCGCTCGGTCCGCTTCGCCGAGACGCAGCGCGCCGGCTGCGTGTTCGAGTACGTCTACCTGGCCCGCCCCGACGCGACGATCAACGGCCGCTCGGTGCACGCCGCCCGTGTCGAGATGGGACGCGCGCTGGCCCGAGAGCACCCCGTCGAGGCCGACCTCGTCATCCCGACCCCCGAGTCGGGCACGCCGGCCGCCGTCGGCTACGCGCAGGAGTCAGGCATCCCGTTCGGTCAGGGCCTGACGAAGAACGCGTACGTGGGCCGCACGTTCATCCAGCCGTCGGACACGCTGCGCCAGCTCGGCATCCGCCTCAAGCTCAACCCGCTGCGCGAGGTCATCCGCGGCAAGCGCCTCGTCGTCGTCGACGACTCGATCGTGCGCGGCAACACGCAGCGCGCCCTGGTGCGCATGCTCCGCGAGGCGGGCGCGGCCGAGGTGCACGTCCGCATCTCGTCGCCGCCCGTGAAGTGGCCGTGCTTCTACGGCATCGACTTCGCATCGCGTGCCGAGCTCATCGCGAACGGCCTGAACGTCGAGGAGATCGGGCAGTCGCTGGGTGCCGACTCGCTCGGCTACATCTCGCTCGACGGCATGATCACCGCCACCCAGCAGGCCGAGTCGCAGCTGTGCACCGCCTGCTTCACGGGCAAGTACCCGATCGAGCTGCCGCCCGAGGACCAGCTCGGCAAGCACCTGCTCGAGCAGGAGGAGCTGCCGCTCGGCGCGCCGGAGGACGGGCTGCGCTCGCTGTCGGTCGCCGCGGGCGGCGGCGGAGCCCTCGCCCACCCCTGACCCACCACCCCTGCGGTTCGAGCCCCGTCGAAACCTCCTGCTGGTTGAGCCCCGTCGAAACCTCTGACGGAGCGCACAGCGGTTTCGACGGAGCCCCACCAGCAGGAACGCACCAGCTCAACCCGAAACACGCAGGAGCCCCGATGACGAACGAAGGCCTGACCTACGCCGCCGCCGGCGTCGACACCGAGGCGGGCGACAAGGCCGTCGAGCTCATGAAGGACGCCGTGCGCCGCACGCACGGACCGGCTGTGCTCGGGGGAGTGGGCGGGTTCGCCGGCCTCTACGACCTGTCGGCGTTCAAGGACTACCGCGCCCCGCTGCTGGCGACGTCGACCGACGGCGTCGGCACCAAGGTCGCCATCGCGCAGGCGCTCGACAAGCACGACACCATCGGGTTCGACCTGGTCGGCATGGTCGTGGACGACATCGTCGTGGTCGGAGCCAAGCCGCTGTTCATGACCGACTACATCGCCACCGGCCGCGTGGTCCCCGAGCGGATCGCGGACATCGTGCGCGGCATCGCCCAGGCGTGCGAGGTCGCGGGCACCGCCCTGGTCGGCGGCGAGACGGCGGAGCACCCCGGCCTGCTCGCCCCGGACGAGTACGACGTCGCGGGCGCGGCGACGGGCATCGTCGAGGCCGACAAGGTGCTCGGCCCGGACCGCGTCCGGGCGGGTGACGTGCTCATCGCGATGGCCTCGTCGGGCCTGCACTCCAACGGCTACTCGCTCGTGCGCGCGGTCGTGAAGCACGCCGGGTGGGAGCTGGGCCGTCAGGTCGACGAGCTCGGCCGCACCCTCGGCGAGGAGCTGCTCGAGCCGACGCGCGTCTACGCGTCCGACGTGCTCGCGCTCGCCGCGGACGACGCCGCGCAGGTCCACGCGTTCACGCACGTCACCGGTGGTGGCCTGGCCGCGAACCTCGCGCGCGTGCTGCCCACGGGTCTCGTCGCCACCGTCGACCGTGCCTCGTGGGACGTGCCGGCGGTCTTCGGCCTGGTCCGCACCCTCGGTCAGGTCCCGACGTCGGACCTCGAGAACACCCTCAACCTCGGCGTCGGCATGGTCGCGGTGGTCGGGGCCGACGGCGCCGACGCGGCCCTGGCGCGCCTCGCGGCGCTCGGTGTCCCCGCGTGGGTGCTGGGCACGGTCGCCGAGCTGGACGAGACGACCACGTCGGCGGACCTCGTCGCGGGCACCAAGGGTGTGCACGGCGGCGCGGTGCGCCTGGTCAACGACTACCGCTTCTGACAGCGGGAACGCACGAGGGCCCGGACGGCTCAGCCGTCCGGGCCCTCGCAACGGTCACGTGTGGTGCGGCGCTGCGTCAGCGCTCGTCGTCGTCCCACCGGGCGTACTGGTTGTCGTACTCGTCATCCTGCGAGCTGAACCGGTCCTGGGTGGCGACGTCGGTGCGCCCGCTTCCTCGCAGCTCCGCCTCCAGCGCGTGGTAGTTCGTCGCAGGGCTGAAGTACTTCAGCTCGCGAGCAACCTTGGTCTGCTTTGCCTTCTGACGGCCGCGGCCCATGGCTCCCCCTCAACGTGGAGCGGGGCGGCTACGTCTCCAGACGTGCGGCCCCGAAAGTAAGTGCGTGTCTGTTCAGGTAGCAACGGTACACGGCCGTGAGCCATTCCCTCCACTCCGCACTGCGTTTCACGTCACTCTCGGAGCCCCGACCAGGCGCGTCGGACGCGGCACCTGTCGTACATCACAGCGTCCGAGGACTGCCATAACCCGCAAATTCATCCCCGAAACCAAGTCGCACAAGTCCCCCATCGCGTCACAATGGTGACGTGGTCGAGGACAGACCGGACGCCGTCCGGAGCCCGGTCACCATGCAACCCAGGGGAGGTACTCGGATGTCGCTCCACGGTGAGTCGGAGGTCCTGCTCACGCCGGCCGAGGTGGCGAGCCTGTTCCGGGTCGACCCCAAGACCGTCACCCGCTGGGCCAAGGCAGGCAAGCTGTCGTCCATCCGTACGCTCGGTGGGCACCGCCGGTACAAGGAGTCGGAGGTGCGGGCGCTGCTCGGCGCCGCCTCGGAGAACGCGGAGCACCAGACTCCGTGACGCCAGCGTGTCAGGGCGCGGGCCGAAGCCGTCGGGTCAGCCGCGCGCTCGCTTCGCGGACAGTCGGCCGGCGAGGACGTTGAGCGCCACGACCGCCGCGAGCGCTGCGGCGGAGCCCAGCAGCACCTTGACGTTGCGTGCCCTGCGCTCGTCGCCCGCCGGCATGCCGCCGCCCGTGAGGAAGACCCCGGCGTCGGTCGCCGCCGTCCGCGTGACGTTCGCCGCACGCTTGGCCTGGTACTTCGGCGAGAGCTGGGTCGTGAGCGCGTCGATCGTGGCACCCAGCTGGGCCCGGCTGCGCTCGATCTCGGCCTTGAGCTCCGCCGGCGACGGTGCCTTGCCGGACGGTGCGGCACCGGTGCCCGGGGCAGATCCGTCGGCGGGGCGGGGGAGCTGGGACTCGGCGGTCACGGAAGGTCCTCCTTGTGCGTGGACGAGAGGTTGCTCCGGACTGCGGCGATGTCGTCCTTGACGCGGTCGATCGACTCGGGCTTGCCCGATGCCCGCTTGAGCAGCGCGGCGCCGGCCGCGACGAGCCCGCCGGCGAGGGCGAGCAGGAGGACGCCGACGACGAGCGCCGCGAGCCACAGGGGCCAGGCCTCGCCCAGGCCGAGCACCGCGGACCAGATGAGCACGCCGAGCGCGTAGAGCGCGATGGCCCCGGCCGCGGCGAAGAGGCCGATGCCGATGCCGGACGACTTGGCCTTCTGCGCGACCTCGGCCTTGGCAAGGGCGACCTCGGCGCGCACCAGGCGGCTGGTCTGCTCGGAGAGCTGCTCGACGAGCCTGCCGAGGGTGGGCTCGCTGTCCCGGTCAGTCATGGTCACACTCAACCCGCTGTCGCAGGTCGCGGCAATTCCTGCGCGGCAACGATGGGGGCGGCAATGCCCGTCCGGGACGACGAAGGCCCCGGATCCAGCGGGATCCGGGGCCTTCGTCCTGCGGTGGCTCCGAGGGGCGTCGATCCCCTGACCTCACGATTTTCAGTCGTGCGCTCTACCAACTGAGCTACAGAGCCTGGAACACAAACGCCCGGCTGCCGTTACCGACTTCCGGGGCGCCATGCGCGACCCTGACGGGACTTGAACCCGCGACCTCCGCCGTGACAGGGCGGCGCGCTAACCAACTGCGCTACAGGGCCTTGGCCTTCAGCGTTTCCCGCTGTTTGGGCCGGGTAGAAGCGTACCCCAGGTCGCCCGGAATCCTAAAATCGGTTCCTGACCTGCGACGATGCGCTTCTGCGTACCCCCAACGGGATTCGAACCCGTGCTACCGCCGTGAAAGGGCGGGGTCCTAGGCCGCTAGACGATGGGGGCTGGACGTCGGCCATCCTACCGGGGCGTCCGGGTGCGAGCCGCAACGGCCTGGCCGTCGTGGGCGGGTGGTGCAGGATGAGCCAGGTGATGGAGTTTTCCCGCGCCGACTTCGAGGACGCCGTCGCCGACGCCCTCGACACCATTCCGCCCGAGCTCACCGCGATGATGGACAACGTCGTCGTGCTCGTCGAGGACGACGCCCCCGAGGACGACCCCGAGCTGCTCGGGCTCTACGACGGCGTGCCGCTGACCGAGCGCGGCGAGTTCTGGGCGGCCGGCGCGCTGCCGGACCGCATCACGATCTTCCGCAACCCCACGCTCGCCATCTGCGAGACGCGCGAGGACGTCGTGGAGGAGGTCGCCATCACCGTCGTGCACGAGATCGCGCACCACTTCGGGATCGACGACGACCGCCTCCACGAGCTGGGCTGGGACTAGCGCGGCTCAGGCGGGGAAGCCCTCCGGGTTCGCGGACTGCCAGCGCCAGGTGTCGACGCACATGTCGTCGATGGTGAGCTTCGCGGTCCAGCCGAGCTCGGCCTGGGCACGGCTGGGGTCGGCGTACGTCGTCGCCAGGTCGCCGGGCCGACGCGGGCCGATCTCGTAGGGCAGCTCGCGGCCGACGGCCCGCTCGAAGGCGTGCAGGAGCTGCAGCACCGAGGTGCCCGTGCCCGTGCCGAGGTTGAAGGCGCGGGCCGGCTCCGTCATCGCGTCGAGGTGCTCGAGCGCCGCGACGTGGCCGTCGGCGAGGTCGACCACGTGGATGAAGTCGCGCTCGCCCGTGCCGTCGGCGGTGTCGTAGTCGTCGCCGTGGACGACGAGCTTCTCGCGGCGGCCGACGGCGACCTGGGAGAGGTACGGCATGAGGTTGTTGGGGATGCCCTGCGGGTCCTCGCCGATGGTGCCCGAGGCGTGCGCACCCGCCGGGTTGAAGTACCGCAGCAGGGCGACCTTCCAGCCGTCGTTGACGGCGGCGACGTCGGACAGGATGCGCTCGATCATCACCTTCGTCTGCCCGTACGGGTTGGTGGACTCGAGGTACTTCCAGCCCTCGTGGTACGGCACCGGCGCCTTCTCGCCGTAGACCGTCGCCGACGACGAGAACACGAACTTCGACACACCGTGCTTGAGCATCGCCTCGACGACCGACAAGGTCGAGTCGATGTTGTTGCGGTAGTACATCGCGGGCTTGGCCACCGACTCGCCGACGGCCTTCGACCCGGCGAAGTGGATGACGGCGTCGACCGGCTCCGCGGCGAACAGCGCATCGGTGGCCGCGGCGTCGGTCAGGTCGATCTCGTGGACCGGGATCGAGCGCCCCGCGAGCGCCTCCAGCCGGGGGATCACCGAGGGCTTGGCGTTCGAGTAGTTGTCGGCCACCACGACGTCGTGGCCGGCGGCGACGAGCGCCAGGACGGTGTGGGAGCCGATGTACCCGGCTCCGCCGGTGACGAGAACGCGCATGGAGTCACCCTAGCGACCGGGCGTCCCGCCAGGAATCAGCCCGTGAACTCCCAGTGCCACGGCTCGGGCTTGCGGCCGCCCGGCTCCGCCCAGTCGGGGTGGATCCAGCCGTACGCGGGCGCGTTGGCCTTCATCCACGCGTACTGCGGCGAGCTGAAGTCGGCGATCCCGCTGCTCAGGTCGACCGCGACGGCGAAGCCGTGGTTCGAGTGGCCGGGCTTCGCGGCCCAGAACCCGCGCTTCTTCTTGACGGCGACCTGGTCGGCGTAGGAGCGGTACGAGTCGGTGATGCCGAGGTCGGTGCCGAACTCGGCCTTGAACGCCTCGTTGAGCCGGATGAGGGCGGCCGTGGCGTCGGCGCGCAGCCTGCTCCCGGTGGTCGACCAGGGGATGGGTGCGAGCAGGTGCTCGGGGATCTGCCCGTTGCCGTAGCGGGCAGCCTCCGCGGCGAGCGCGGCTGCGCGGGCTGCCTCCTCGGCGGCCTTCTTCGCCGCGATCTCCTCGGGCGAGGGAGCCGGCACGACGGCGACGCCCGCGGCCGGGGTCGCGTCGATGAGCTCGGCGAGCGCGGCGGTCTGCTGCGCGAGCGCGGTCGCGACGGCGTCGGCGTCGTCGGCGGCGACGGGCGCCTCCCCGGCGGCGAGCGGCTGCAGCGTCGCGGGCTCCTCCACCGTCTCGACGCGACGGACCAGCTCGCGCACCACGGACGTGGCGTGCTCGATCTCGGCGACCTTCTCGGCGGGCACCGCGTGGTCCTCGGCGGCCAGGAGCTCGGCGTGCGCGAGCGCACCCGTGGCCTGCGTGACGGCGTCGGCGACCTCGGCCCCGACGCGGGCTCCGGCGACCTCCGCGCCGACCACGGCAGACATCGGGACCATCACCGCCTGTGCGCCGGGGGTTCCGTGCGCACGCACCGCGTGCTGCGTGGCGGCGGGCAGCGGGCTGGGCACCGCCGTCGTGGCGGCCATGGTGACGGCGGCCAGGGCGGCGACCCCGGTGATGGCGACGTGGACTCGCGTGGTGCGGCGAGCACGCGTCGACGGGCGCAGGGAAGCGCGGGTCTGCTGCTGGGGCACGGTTGCTCCTCGGTCGTGGCGTGGCGTGAACGACCATCCACGGGCCGAGGGGACCGAGACATGCGTGGGCGAGGGATCTAGGTGAGTGCTCGGCGGGCGCCTGAGTAGCGATCGCCGACATCCCAGTGGCGCGTTCTGCGCGATGGGTGGCGCTCGAGGAGCGGTCGGCGGGTGCCGTCAGGCGGAGGCGCGGCCCGCGAGCCAGCCGGCCAGCCGGTCGGGGCGGTCGGTGATGATCGCGTCCACCCCGGCAGCCACCAGTGCCTCCCACTGGGCGACCGTGTCGGCCGTCCAGACCATCACCTGCAGGCCCGCCCCGTGCAGCGCCGGGACGAGGCCCGTGTCGTCGAGCACGAGCTCGACCGACGGGTTGCACGCCATGACGCCGAGCTCGGCGCACGCCTCCAGCAGACCGTCGTGGTGCCGCTCGACGAGGAACCCGCGCCGGAGTCCGGGAGCGGCGTCGCGCAGCGCCGCGACCGTCTCCGGGCGGAACGACTGCACGATCGTGCGGTCGGTGAGCCGCGCCGCCGCGATGGCGGACGTGACGCGCGCGGCGTCGTCGTGCGACCAGACACCCTTGAGCTCGAGCAGCAGGTCGGTGCCGGGGCGGTCCACGAGGAACGTCAGCACGTCGCCCAGCGTGGGGATGCGCTGGCCGGAGTACACCGGCGAGAACCAGGAGCCCGCGTCGAGGGTGCGCAGCGCGGCGAGGGACATCGCGCCGACCTCGCCGTTGCCGTCGGTCGTGGCGTCCACGGTCTCGTCGTGGATGACGACGATCCCGCCGTCCGCGGCGAGGCTGATGTCGACCTCGACGAGGTCGGCGTCCGCGCGCCAGGCCGCCTCGACCGCGGCCATGGTGTTCTGCGGGGCGATCCAGCTGTTGCCGCGGTGGGCGATGACGGCAGGGGGCACCTCGACATCGTGACAGGCTCCCCACGGCTGTGCAGCGGGAGTGCTCAGCGCGGGACGGTGCCCGACTCGTAGGCGGCGATCACCGCCTGCACGCGGTCACGGCAGCCGAGCTTGCGCAGCACCTCGGAGACGTGGGTCTTGACGGTCTCGTCGCCGATGTACAGCTCGGCCGCGATCTCGGCGTTGGTCAGGCCGCGGGCCAGCGCTCCGAACACCTCGAGCTCGCGAGGGGTGAGCGTGGCGATCTTCGCGTCCCAGGCGCTCGGCGCCGACGGCGTCTCCGGGACTGGTGCCCCGGCGTGGGGCGTCGTCGGGCCGGCTGAGCCGAACCCGTACGGCGAAGGGGCCGCAGCCCGCGGCGCGGCCGGCCCGTCCAGGGCGCGGGTCCGGGACCGCCGTCCGGTCATGGCGGCGACGACGAGGACCAGGAGCACCGCACCGAGGTACATCAAGAACGTCACGACGACGACGTCGTCGATCGCCCCGCTGTCGCTGCGCGGGTAGATG